>CAYVJJ010000001.1:0-45233 GCA_964451655.1 uncultured Mycobacteriaceae bacterium
GGAGATACCTGGGCTGTGGCCAAACACCGGTTGAAGAAGCAGAGCGCGCTGGGCAACACCGCGCGCAGCGCACTCGCTGTCGGCGCCGTCTCCGCCGGCACCATCGGACTCGTCGCGGCGCCAGCCGTCGCGGACACCGTGACGGTGCAGGGAGTGGGCACCTTCGACGTGCCCGAGGGCGTCGACGTTCCCGAGATCCCGCAGCCCGCAGACGCGCTTCCGGAGCTGCCCGGCGGGTACGAGCTGCCTCGGATCGACGTCGCGCGCGGAGGCGCGGCGAGCTCGTCGATCGGCGATTCCCTGGGTGATTCCGTCGGTTCCGTGCAGGACAGCGTCGGCTCCCGGGCCGCCGCCGCGGCCGAGAGCAAGGTCGGTTCGCCGTACGTCTGGGGTGCCAGCGGGCCCAACGCGTTCGACTGCTCGGGCCTGATCCAGTGGGCCTACTCGCAGGCGGGGATCGAGCTTCCCCGCACCTCCTACGATCAGGCGGCCGCGGGGCACGCCGTGTCCCTGGACTCCCTGCAGCCCGGTGACATCGTGATCTACAACGGTGGCGGCCACGCGGCGATCTACGTCGGCGACGGGCAGATCGTGCACGCCACCACCTCGGGTGTGCCGGTGAAGTACGCCTCGCTCAACGTCATGGATGTCGCTGGGGCGCGCCGCATCTGACTCCGGGCCACGTTCCCGGGGCCGGGGTTGGACAGTCGACGGGCTTTTCCGTAGCCTGATCGCGACCTTGCCGTTCGGCGTACCGATCGCGACGACCCGTCGACTCCATCCGGTCCGTGCGGCACTGCCATGGCACGGGCGGTCGGCGGATCGATCCGGATCCCGCATTCCGCGCCGGGCCGGAGTGGTCGCCAGCGGATGAGCCGCGGCACGCGGCCGCATGTATCGATCGGACGGGGGTAACGGGCGCCGTGGTGTCCAGACACAGCAGGCCGATGCGCCGAGGATCGATCACGGCGGTCTCCGTGGCGCTGGTCTGCGGGTTCGCGGTGGGCCAGTCCGGAGCGGCCCCCCAGCCTGCGCCTACGCCCGCACCCACGGCGGGTGCGGTGGTGCCGGTGGTGGACTCGGATACGCCTCCGGCGGCCGATCGCGCCCGGCGCGCTGCCCCGGAAGCGCCCCCGGAGTTCACCATCCCTCCGGCCCCGTCCGATCCGGCGGCGGCGGTGGATCAGATCATCTCGCTCTCGCACGAGGCCGAGCGCGCGAATCAGGCCGTGCTCGCGCAACAGGCGAAGGTGGACGACGCCGTGGCCGCCCAGCACTCGGCGGAGGCGGCCCGGGATTCCGCGCAGAAGGCGGTCGAGCAGGCGCAGGCCGAGGTGGACCGCTATCGGGACACGGCCGACCGTGTCGCTGCGGCGAACTACCAGGGTGTGCAGGTGAACAAGATGTACGCCCTGATGCTCAGCGCTTCGCCGCAGCAGCTGCTGGACCAGATGTCGGTGCTGGACCAGATCACCTACGAGACCGAACGCCGGCTGGCCTCCTACCAGTCGGCGGTGAAGAACGCCCGGCAGGCGCAGGCCGAGGCGACACGCGCGGCCGATACGGCGGCGCAGTCGACCGCCCGGGCGCGCGCGGCCCAGGACGATCTGCGTACGAAGCAGACAGCCCTCATGGATCGGATCAATGAGGTCCGCGCGTTGTACGGGCAGATGACCGGCGCGGCCCGTGCACAGTTGGCGGGTGCGCTGGTACCCGCCGGATTCGACATAGCCGGGATCGTGGGCTCGGGCCCCGAGTTCGCCGCGCTCCAGGTGGCGCTCACCCGGATCGGAGACCCCTACATCTGGGGCGCCACCGGTCCGCACCAGTTCGACTGCTCCGGCCTCGTCCAATGGGCCTACAAGCAGGTGGGGATCGACGTCCCGCGGACCAGCCAGGCTCAGGCGCAGGCCGGCACACCCGTCGACCCCGCGGACATGCGGCCCGGCGACGTCGTCACCTTCTACGATGATGTCTCGCACGTCGGAATCTACGCCGGCGACGGAATGATGGTGCACGCGTCGACGTTCGGCGTGCCCGTGAAGGTCCAGGCAGTCGATTCGTTCCCCATCCACAATGTCCGGCGGTACTGAGCCGCGGTCCGGAGTCTCCGGACGCGACACTGCGCGACGGGATCCCCGCCGCCAGACGGCCGCCGTCATAGCGGCACTGGTGCTGTCGCTGGCAGGGGCGGCGGGCTGCTCGTCCTCCGACGCGCCCGCGGCCGCGCCTCCGCCGACGACGACGTTGTCCCCATACCAGCAGGAGCGGCACGACGGCCTGAACAGGCTCCTCGAGCAGTGGTCGCAGGCGCTGCGGACCGGCGACGAGCAGGCCTTGCGCGCGCTGATCGATCCTCATGCGGCCCCCGGGTTCCTCGATGCGCAGCTTGCTTTGGCGCGCGACCTCCAGACGGTCGACTTCGCCGAGTTCGGCTTCCACCTGGGCGACGACCCCGAGGTGTTCGTCCCCCCGGAGATCGCGGATCGATTGGGCGCCGACGATTCCTGGGGGGCGCCTGTGTATCTGGACTTCCGGCTGGCCGGAGTGGACGAGGCGCCGATCCACACGCCGGTGGGGCTGATCGCCGCGCACCGCGGGGACCACTGGACTCTGGTGAGCACGAAGGAGCTGCAGGACGGCACCCACCCCACGCTTCCGCCGGGTCCGTGGGCGTTCGGCGCGGTGAGCGGGACCCGGGTTCCGGTGCCGGGCGCGGGGGAGTCGCTGGTGCTGGCGCATCCGGGTCACGAGTCGGAGGTGGAGGCGCTCCGCGGGATGCTCCCGGCGGCGATCTCCGCCGTGGCCGACTTCTGGGGCACGGATTGGGACCGTTCCGTGGTGGTGGAGATCGCGGACAGCGCCGAGGAATTCTCGGCGCTGACGGGGAACCCCGCCGACCGCACGGATGTCGCCGCCGCATCGATCTCGCTCGATTCGGATGCTCCGGGGCACGGCCAACGCGTCGTATTCGCTCCCGGGGCCGTGTCGACGATGTCGGCGCAGGACGCCAGGATGGTGCTCCAGCACGAGCTCTCGCACGTCGCTGTCCGGACGAAGGTCGGGCGAGGCGCACCGACCTGGCTGCTGGAGGGCACCGCCGACTACGTCGCCCAGCGGCCGGAGGGCGGGCCTGCGTCCCCGCCCGCCCCGGTCCCGCTGGTGGCGGCGATGGTGTCGGCCCACGGCGCGCCTGACGAGCTGCCGAAGAACAAGGACTTCTCCGGCCCCAACGCTTCGTTGGCCTATCAGCTCGCCCGGTCCGCGGTGGACTACATCGTCGATGCCTACGGCGAAGACGGGCTGCGCACGGTGCACGGGGCGCTCGCCGTGGGCGGGCTCGACGACGCCGCCAAGGACAAGGCGATGCAGGGGGCCGTCGGCGTGAACATGAACAGTTTCGCCACCGGATGGTCGGACTGGCTCGGCACGCGGTTCGGGTGAGCCGGGGCGACCGTGGCATCCGGGCCGGGTCTGCTGCACGCGGCCGCTGAGCATACTGTTGTGGGCATGCGGAAAACGCTGCTGGTGACCAACGATTTCCCTCCGCGTGCAGGCGGTATCCAGTCTTATCTGCACACCTTCACCACCCAGCTTCCGCCTGAGCAGCTCGTCGTCTACGCCCCGCGTTGGCGCGGGGACACGCATGTGCGTTTCGACGCGGAGCAGCCGTTCGAGGTGGTGCGTCACCCCACCACGCTCATGCTGCCCACTGCGATGGTCGCCCGCCGCGCCCGTCAGCTGGTACGCAGCCACGGGTGTTCGACGGTGTGGTTCGGTGCGGCGGCACCGCTGGCTCTGCTCGGCCCGTCGTTGCGCCGGGCGGGTGCGGAGCGCGTGGTGGCCAGTACACACGGCCACGAGGTGGGGTGGTCGATGCTGCCCGGCGCACGACAGGCGCTGCGGCGCATCGGAGACGGTACCGACGTCGTCACCTATGTGAGCAAATACACGCGAGGCCGGTTCGCCGCCGCCTTCGGACCGCGTGCGGCTCTGGAACACCTTCCTCCGGGCGTGGACAGCGATGATTTCCGGCCGGACGCATCGGCACGTATGGAACTGCGTCGTCGGTACCGGCTCGGCGAGCGACCGGTGATCGTGTGCCTGTCGCGACTGGTGCCCCGCAAGGGCCAGGACATGCTGATCCGTGCGTTGCCGCGGATCCGGCGGCGTATCGACGGCGCGACCCTGATGATCGTCGGCGGCGGCCCGTACGCGGACAGGCTCCATGCGCTGGCGCGTGAAACCGGCATGGACGAGCACGTGGTGTTCACCGGGTCGGTGGCCGGCGACGAACTCGTGGCGCACCACAATGTCGGGGACGTATTCGCCATGCCGTGCCGCACCCGGGGCGCCGGACTCGACGTCGAGGGTCTGGGGATCGTGTTCCTCGAGGCGTCGGCCTGCGGGGTGCCGGTGGTGGCAGGCGATTCCGGCGGCGCCCCGGAGACCGTGCTGGACGGTGAGACGGGGCGGGTCGTGGACGGCCGCGACGTGGAGCAGATCGCAGATGCGCTGATATGGGTGCTGAGCGACCCCGACCGTGCCGGGCGTCTGGGCGCCGCAGGGCGTGAGTGGGCCCGCAGCAACTGGCGGTGGGATGTGCTCGCCGGGAGGCTTGCAGAGTTGCTTTAGCGCATACGGGTGCCGACGCCCGACGGGCCGGGGCCGCATCCGCGGTCCCGGCCCGTCGGGCGTCGTGCTCCGGTCCGGCTACTTGGCGTAGATCGCCTCGATCTCCTCTGCGTACGATTCCGCCACCACGTTGCGTTTGAGCTTCATGGTGGGCGTGATCTCTCCGGACTCCTCCGAGAAATCCTGCGGGAGGATGCGGAACTTCTTGATCGACTCGGCGTGGGAGACCGTGCGATTGGCGGCCTTGACCGCGTCGTCGATCTCGGCGACGAGGTCCGGATCGGTCTTCAGGTCGGCCACCGACGCGCCGGCGGGCTTGCCGTTGCGCTCCTTCCACGCGGGCCAGGCTTCCTCGTCGATGGTGAGCAGCACGCCGATGAACGGCTTCTTGTCGCCCACCACCATCGCCTGGCTGATCAGCGGGTGGCTGCGCAGGCTGTCCTCGAGGCCGGCCGGGGCGACGTTCTTGCCGCCGGCCGTGACGATGATCTCCTTCTTGCGGCCGGTGATCGACACGTAGCCGTCCGCGTCGAGTGCGCCGAGGTCGCCGGTGTGGAACCAGCCGTCCTCGAGCGCCTCCGCGGTGGCGGCGTCGTTCTGCCAGTACCCGCCGAAGACCACCGGGCCGCTCACCATGATCTCGCCGTCCTCGGCGATGCGCACGGTGTTGCCCGGCAGCGGCCGGCCGACGGTCCCGACCTTGATGTTGTCGACCGTGTTCACCGCGATGGCGGCGGTCGTCTCGGTCAGGCCGTACCCCTCGTAGATGGTCACGCCCATGCCGCGGAAGAAGTGGCCCAGCCGCGCACCCAGCGGTGCGCCGCCGGAGATCGCGATCTCGCATTCGTCGCCCAGTGCCGCGCGCAGCTTCGAGTACACGAGCTTGTCGAACACCGCGTGCTGGGCCTGCAGCAGCAGACCGGCGCCGCCCTCGGCCTGCGCCTTGCTCCAGGCCACGGCGACCTCGTCCGCACGGTCGAAGATCCGCCCCTTCAACGGGCTGTCGTCGTGCGCACTCTGGCGTGCGGTGTTGTAGACCTTCTCGAAGACGCGCGGCACGGACAGGATGAAGTTCGGCTTGAACTCGCCGAACGTGGGCACCAGCTTCGGGATGTCGGAGAAGTGCCCCAACGTGACCTTGCTCTGGAAGGCGGCGATGCTGATGGCGTGCGCCAGCACGTGGGCCATCGGCAGGAACATCAGTGAGCGGCGTCCGCGTTTGAGCTGGGTGTAGAAGGCCTCCATGGCTCCGCGCGACTCGGCGAGCAGGTTGCGGTGCGTCAGCCGGCAGCCCTTGGGGCGGCCGGTGGTCCCGGAGGTGTAGATGAGGATCGCGGTCGAATCCGCGGTGACGCCGTCGAGCCGCTCGGTGACGGCGGCGTCGTCGACATCCTTGCCGAGTTCGGTCAGGCGGGCCACGGCCCCGTCGGGAGTGTCGCCGCCGGGCTCGATCTGGAGGATCGACCGCAGTGCGGGGGCCGCGTCCCGGACCGGGGCGACGACGCGGGCGTGCTCGTCGTTCTCGATGACGAGCACCGTCGCCTGCGAATCCTCGAGGATCCACTCGAGTTGGCCGGTGGAGGAGGTCTCATAGACGGGGACCGTGACGCCCCCGGCCGCCCAGATCGCGTAGTCCACCAGGGACCATTCGTAGCGGGTGGCGGACATCAGGCCCACGCGGTCGCCGGGCTCCACCCCGGAAGCGATCAGCCCCTTGGCCACCGCTCGCACCTGTGCGGCGAAATCGTCGGCGCGGACGCCGGTCCACACGCCGTCCACGAGCCGATCGAACACCTGGAGTGCGGGGTCGGTCCGTTCGAAGTCGAAAACCGCGTCGACGGCAGACGCGTCGTCCGCGACGGTGAACGTCGCCGGAGTGGTGAATTCTTGCACGTGTAGTCCTCCCGGGCTGCGGGGATCGCCGCGCGGTGGACGGCCGCCGTGCCGAACCGCGTGCGCCGGTCCCCATCGCCGATCAATCTGCGTCGATCCGTATGGGCCGGTCCGTATGGGCCGATGTGTGTGGGCCGATCTGTCGATTGGCCGATCGTGCCGGGCCCGGCCGTGGCCGGAACAGCTGCGCGGACCGGACCGGCTACTCGACGGTCACTTTCCCTCAGTGGAGTTTAACCCGTGCGTGCACCGGCGGCGCGGGCTCATGCCCGGTGCGGCCGGTGGAGTTGTTCACGCCGTGTCTGAGCGGGGCCGATGTGCACGGGGACGCGGCGTTGTGTGATGCTCGACCGGTGACGAGCATTCAGGTCGCGGACCAGGGGTTCATCGCCGCGCCCGCGCACGACGTGGCAGCGTTGATCGCACGCCGGCGCAGTTGGCGCAGGTGGTGGCCGGATCTCGCACTGCAGGTGCGGGAGGACCGTGGCGACAAGGGCGTGCGCTGGACGGTGTCGGGGCCGCTCGCAGGCACTATGGAGGTGTGGCTGGAGCCGGTCCTCGACGGTGTCGTGGTGCACTACTTCCTGCACGCGGAGCCCGCGCCGGAGTCGGCGCGGTTGCGCGATCCGGCCGAGGAGAACCGTCGGCGCAGGGTCGCGGGGAAGACCATGGTGTTCGAGGTCAAGTCGATCCTCGAAGCCGGCCGGGCGCCGGGGGAACCGCCTCGGCACCGCACGGCAGGGTAGATTCCAGCCGGACCCGCACGGCCCGGCCGGCATGCCGGAGCGTTGGCCGGCCGGTGCGCGGGCGGGGTCGGAGGAGAGGAAACGAATCTGACGATGGCAGAGAGTACGAGCGGATCGATCGTCGTGGGGGCGTCGCCGGACGTGGTGATGGCGACCATCGCGGATCTTGCGGCGTACCCGGAGTGGGTGTCGGCGGTCATCTCCGTCGACGTGCTGGAGACGGGGGCGGACGGCCGGATCGGCAAGGCCCGGTTCGTCATGGACGCGGGCATGGTCAAGGACACCTACGTGCTGGCCTATGAGTGGGCGGCCGACGGCATGTCCGTGCACTGGGAGCTCGTGGAGGGGCAGCTGCAGAAGTCGCAGCACGGCTCCTACACGTTGGCCCGTCGCGACGGTGGGACGGAGGTCGTCTATCAGCTGGCGCTGGACCTCAACATCCCGATGATCGGCCTGCTCAAGCGCAAGGGGGAGAAGGTCATCATCAACACCGCCCTCGGTGAACTGAAGAAGCGGGTGGAGGCCTGAGCGGAAACGGCGTCGTGGCGACCCGGCTGCAATTCGTGGTCGGGAAGGGCGGCGTGGGCAAGTCGACGATCGCCGCCGCGACGGGCGCGGCGCGGGCGCGCGCCGGCGACCGCGTCCTGGTGCTCTCGCTGGACGAGGCCCACTCGCTGCGCGACATACTCGATGCCGACCCTGATGTCCGCGACGCCGGCGGGGCCCCGCAGGACTCCCCGGGCCAGGCCGGGGTCCGTCGGGTGGACTGGGCGGTGCCCGGATCGCTCGAGTTCTGCGAGGTCGACACGCTTGCTCTGGCAGCGGAGAGGTGGCGTGCGCTGACCGGGGCTCTGCCCGGAGGGCTTCCCGGCCCTATGGGTGAGCTCCTGCCGGAAGAGCTCACCGCCGTGCCGGGGGTGCAGGAGTTCATGGCGCTGGCCGAGACCGCCGACCGTGCCGCGCAGGGGCGCTGGGACCGGATCGTGGTCGATATGCCGTCCTCGGGTGCGGCACTCCGCATGCTCGAGGCGCCCGCGGCGCTGTCGTCGTATCTCGAACGGCTCTGGCCGCGCCACCGCCGTCTGGGGCACCCGCCGTCGTCGGGCCGCATGCTCGTGGCGGTGGGCATGGCCGAACAGCTCGACGCGCTGTCGACGCGCATCGCGGATCTGCTGCGCGACGGAACCCGCACAGCCGCCACCGTGGTGACGGAGAACGGAAGCGTCGCGGCGTCGGAGACGCGGAGGATCCTCACCGCCCTCGGCATGTCCGGCGTGACCGTGGACCAGGTGGTGGTCAACCGCGCGGAGCGCGCCGCGCCGCTCTACCGCTGCGACGGGATCGCGGAACTCCACGTGCCCGAGACGGCGGCCGAGCCGGTCGGGCGCACAGCACTCGAACAGCTGGCGGACCGCCTCGAAGAGGCCGATGCGGACGCTGTCGGGCCGGACGACGCGACCCGGGAGCCGACCGCGGGGGACGGCGGTGCGGCCGTGCGCCGGGAGTCCGGCAGCGGCCTCGACGCGGTATACCTGATGATGATGGCGATGCCGTTCGCCGAGCCGCGCGAAGTGCAGGTGGGCAGGATCGGTGACGATCTGCTGGTAGGCGCGGGGGGCGTCCGGCGGCGTGTACGGCTGGCGCCGGTTCTGCAGCGGTGCACGGTGCTGGAGGCCGTCGTGGGCGACGGCGCCCTGCGTATCCGCTTCAGACCCGACCCGGAGGTGTGGCCGCAATGAACGACGCGGACGACCGCCCGGGCGGCGCCTGTGACGGGGCCGCGCAGGTCGGCGAGGAGGTCCGTGAGGCCCTCGCGGCCTTCCTGACCGCAGTGACGCCGCTGGTGGCGCAGATTTCGCCAGGTCCCGGCGCCCCGCAGTCCTCCTGCACATGGTGCCCGGTGTGCGCACTGGTGGCACTCTCCCGCGGTGAGCAGCACCCGCTGCTCACCGCGCTCGGCACGCAGGGTGTCGCACTGTTGACGGCCCTGCGGGACATGCTCGCCGACTCTATGGAGAATCACACCGGCGCAGGCCATCCCGGCGGCGCGGCCGCCGACGGTGCGCACGGGCGCCCGCCTGCGGACTCCCACGGCGCGGACGGGGATACCGGCGACGGCGGCGCCGCGTCAGCGGACCAGGCAGTGCACGCGTCGCCGCGATTCGAAACGATCCCGGTCGTGATCGACGTGCCGGACGCCGGCGGGACCGCCGCAGGCGCACAGGACCCCGCACAGCCGGACACCGCCGGGCGGCACGGCGGCGGGGAAGCGCCGTGACTGCGCCGGCCGGGGGCATCGCCTGCTCCGGCGCGGACGGCCATCCCGCCATCGGCATCGATATCGGGGGCACGAATCTGCGAGCGGCCGTCGTCGATGCGACGGGGACCGTCATCGACACGGTCTCGGTCGACACCCCTCGGGATCCCGCGTCCCTGGATACGGCGCTGGTCGACGTCATCGGGACCCTTGCGGCGCGCAGGCCCGTGTCCGCGGTCGGGTTGGCCGTCGCCGGATTCATCTCGCGGGATCAGCGAGTGGTCCGCTTCGCTCCGCATCTGCCGTGGCGCGACTCCGCCGTGCCGGAACGCCTGGCGCCGAGGGTGGGGCTTCCGGTGTACTTGGAGCACGACGCGAACTCGGCGGCGTGGGGAGAAATGTGGTTCGGCCCCGCCGGAAGCGGGGAGAACGTCGCCGTGGTCGCCATCGGCACCGGTATCGGCGCGGCGCTGCTCATCGGCGGGGCCATGTACCGCGGATCCAATGGCGTGGCACCGGAACTGGGGCATCTGCCGGTGGTTCCGCACGGCCGGCCGTGCGCGTGCGGGAAGTCCGGCTGCCTCGAGCGGTACTGCAGCGGTACGGCCCTGGCCGCGACGGCCGCCGAGATGCTTTCGGCCGCACCGGAGCGGGCGTCGGCACTTCCGCGCGGCGCGACCGGGCTCACCGGCACGGCGGTGGCCGAAGCGGCCGCCGCGGGCGATGCCGTGGCCCGGGAGGCCATGGCGGATTTCGCGGGGTGGCTCGGCGTCGGCCTGTCCATAGTCGCGGACGTGTTCGACCCCGATCTGATCGTCGTCGCGGGCGGGGTGGCGGCGTCCGCTCCGCTGTTCCTCGACGACGCGCGGCGGGTGTACGCGGGCATGGTCACCGGCGCGGGGCACCGGCGGCTTGCGCGGATCCGCCGCAGTGAGCTGGGCGTGGCTGCGGCGATGATCGGTGCCGCGGAATCGGCCCGGCGGAGCGCGGCTGCGGTCGGGGACGACGGTCCTGCGAGCGCACCGGAAGGAGGCGTGGTGCGCGGCGGTGACGCACAATAGGGACACCGTGCGGGCACGGGCCGGCGCGTGCCGGGCACGCCGTGGTGACGTACACCGCACGCCCGGTAGAGTCGGTCGGGTCATCGAGTCGGGCGATGAGAAGAACAGAGGAGTGGGGCATATGTGGTACTGGCTGTTCAAGCAGATCTTGATCGGTCCACTGCTGCGTGTGCTCGGCCGCCCCCGCGTCGAGGGACTGGAGAACATCCCCGCGGAGGGGCCGGCGATTCTGGCGAGCAACCACCTGGCCGTCGTCGACTCCCTTTACCTTCCGTTGATGGTCCCGCGCAGGATCACCTTCCTGGCCAAGAGCGAGTACTTCACCACTCCCGGCATCAAAGGGCGATTCAACAAGTTCTTCTACTCCGCGTCGGGGCAGGTGCCCATCGACCGCAAGGGCGGCGAGGCGGCGCAGGCGGCGCTGCGCACGGCGAGCCGCGTGCTCGAGGAAGGAAACCTGCTGGGCCTCTACCCGGAGGGCACCCGGTCTCCGGACGGCCGGCTGTACAAGGGCAAGACGGGTATCGCGCGCATGGCGCTCGAGTGCGGTGTGCCGGTGATCCCGGTCGCCATGATCGGGACGAACATCATGAACCCCATCGGATCGAAGAGCTACCGCCCCACCAAGATCACGGTGCGGGTCGGAGAGCCGCTGGACTTCAGCAGGTATGAAGGCCTCGAGGGCAGCCGCTTCATCGAGCGCGCCGTCACCGACGAGGTCATGTACGCGCTGATGAACCTCTCCGGTCAGGAATACGTGGACGTCTACGCCGCCAGCGTGAAGGACGGCGGATCCATCGCCTCCGCGGACGCGCCGGGTGCGCGGGACGCGCGTGCCGCGGCGCTCGATGCGCGGATCCCCGACACGGAAGCGGGCTGAGAGCGCACGCGGTCGCCCTCAATGGGGACGGCGGGCGCGGTGATGCCTGTGCGCCGGTGACGGCAGCGACCGGCCGCCGGAGCCGCGGGCGCCACGATTACGGTGGTCGGGTGCGCTACTTCTACGACTGCGAGTTCATCGAGGACGGCACCACCATCGACCTGGTGTCGATCGGGGTCGTCGCCGAGGACGGCCGCGAGTTCTACGCGGTGTCGACCGAATTCGACCCCACCCGCGCGGGCCGGTGGGTGCGCACGCACGTGCTGGACAAGCTGCCCTCGCCGGCGTCCCCCGCCTACCGCAGCCGGGAGCGGATCCGCGAGGACCTGTCGGAGTTCCTGCTGGACGGGCGCGACCCGCGGCGCGCGCGGCCGGGGGAGATCGAACTGTGGGCATGGGTGGGCGCCTACGACCATGTCGTGCTGTGCCAGCTGTGGGGGGACATGACGGCGTTGCCCCGGTATATGCCGCGCTTCACCCGTGAACTGAAGCAGCTGTGGGAGGACCGGGGGAGCCCGGCGTTGCCGTCGGCGCCGGACGATGCCCACGATGCGCTGGCCGACGCCCGCCACAACCTTGCGAAATACCGGGCCATCACCGGCCCGGGCCGCGCGGGGGCGGGGTCCGGCGGCGTGCGTGCGTACGGCTGACCGGACCTCGTCTGGAACCGCGTCCGGGGTCCGCATAGGCTGGGGGCGTGAATTGGACTGTCGACGTGCCCATCGACCTGCTGCCGGATCTGCCGCCACTGCCGCAGACGATGCGCGAGCAGCTCGACGCCGCACTGGCGAAGCCCGCCGCGCAGCAGCCGGGGTGGGATCCGGACCATGCTCGGGCCATGCGCACCGTGCTCGAGTCGGTGCCGCCGATCACCGTCCCCGCCGAGGTGCAGACGCTGCAGGACAAGCTCGCCGAGGTGGCCCGGGGGGAGGCCTTCCTGCTTCAGGGCGGTGACTGCGCCGAGACCTTCGCCGACAACACCGAGCCGCACATCAAGGGCAATATCCGCACGCTGCTGCAGATGGCCGTGGTGCTCACCTACGGCGCCAGCATGCCGGTGGTCAAGATCGCCCGCGTGGCGGGCCAGTACGCCAAGCCGCGCTCGTCCAACACCGACGCTCTGGGGCTGCTGTCCTACCGCGGGGACATGGTCAACGGGTTCGCCCCCGACGCGGCCGCGCGCGTGCACGACCCGTCGCGCCTGGTCCGCGCCTACGCCAACGCGGCGGCCGCGATGAACCTGGTGCGTTCGGTGACCAGCTCCGGCATGGCGGACCTGCGCAAAGTGCACGACTGGAATCAGGAGTTCGTCCGCACCTCGCCCGCCGGCGCCAGGTACGAGGCCCTGGCCGGCGAGATCGACCGCGGGCTGCGCTTCATGGACGCGTGCCGCGTCACCGATCCGGCGCTGTACAGCTCCGACATCTACGCCAGCCACGAGGCGCTGGTCCTGGACTACGAGCGCGCGATGCTGCGCCTGGACACCGAATCCTCCGACAATCCCCGGCTCTACGATCTGTCCGCGCACTTCCTGTGGATCGGCGAACGCACCCGCGGCCTGGACGATGCGCACATCGCATTCGCCGAGCTGCTGTCCAACCCGATCGGCGTGAAGATCGGCCCGACGACCACGCCGGAACTCGCGGCGGAGTACGTCGAACGGCTGGACCCCGACAACAACCCGGGCAGGCTCACTCTGGTCTCGCGCATGAGCAACTCGAAGGTGCGGGAAGTCCTGCCTCCCATCATCGAGAAGGTCGAGTCCACCGGCCACCAGGTGATCTGGCAGTGCGATCCGATGCACGGCAATACGCACGAGTCGTCCACCGGCTACAAGACCCGTGACTTCGACAGGGTCGTCGACGAGGTGCAGGGGTTCTTCGAGGTGCACCATCGGCTGGGCACGCACCCGGGCGGAATCCACATCGAGCTCACGGGGGAGGACGTCACCGAGTGCCTCGGCGGTGCGCAGGCGATCTCCGATATGGACCTGGGCGGGCGCTACGAGACGGCCTGCGATCCGCGGCTGAACACGCAGCAGTCGCTGGAACTGGCGTTCCTGGTGGCGGAGATGCTGCGCGGCTGAGCCACGCGGCGCTGCGGTGACGGTGCCGCAGCGGTTCCGGATGCCTGCCGGCGGCCGTCCTACGGCACCGCGGTGACAGTGACCGTCCGTCCGGGCTCGACGCGCGAGCCGGATGACGGCGACTGCGCGATGACGACCGACGAATCCGTGTCCAGCAGTTGGCGCACGGTCACGTCGAGGCCGAGCCGGGACAGCGTGGACCGCGCGGACCCGACCGTGTTCCCGATGAGGTTGGGCACGGTCGTCGTGTCGGAGATCATCACCGTGACCCGGGCGTGGGCCGGGTCGACGCGCTCACCCGCCGCCGGTGCAGCCGAGCCGACCGTTCCGGCGCGTTCGTCGGAGTCCGAGGTGGTGCCGCCGTCGATCATCTCGATCCCCGCGTCCGCGAGCGCGGACCGTGCGGCGTCCGGGGGCATCCCCGTCACGTCGGGCACCGTGAGCGAGTTCGACACCAGCAGGGTCACCGCGCTGTTCGCGTCCGTTACCGCGCCGGACGCGGGGTCGGTGCCGGACACTTTGCCGCCGTCCACATCGGGGTCGAAAACGGTCCGTGTGCCACCGATCTTCAAGTGCGCACCGGCGAGCAGGTCCTTCGCTTCCCCGGGACTCTTGCCCGCGACATCGGGGACGTGCACAGGCGGCGGACCCTTGCTGGCGGTGACGGTGACGCCGGAACCCACGGGAACGACGGTTCCGGGCGCGGGATCGATGCGCACCACATGGTCCTCCGGGACGGTGGTGCTGAACTCGTCGGGGCCACGGGTGGGGTTCAGCGTGCGGTCCCGGAGCATGGTCATCACCGCATCCACCGTGGATTGGGGCGTGGTCTCGGGAATCGCGGGTTGTCCCAGAGAGACGCGGACGGTGACATCGGAGCCGCGGGTGACGCGCGTTCCGGCGGCCGGGTTGATGCCCAGGACCTGATCCACCGGGGCGTCGTCGGAGTAGACGCCCCGGACCCGGGCGGTGAGATCGGCCGAACCCACCGCGGCAAGCACTGCAGCCTTATCCATCCCGGAGATCGCCGGCACGGTTGTGAGACGCCCCGACCCGAACCACCAACCGGTGACTCCCAGCAGCAGGGCCAGTACTGCGACCACGGCGGTCCAGAGGATGGTGGACCGCCGTGAGCGGCGCTTCTGCCGCGAGGCCGCCTCGTCGTACGGCGGGGGACCGGCGTCATCGCCGTCGGTCCCAGGCGGATCAGCGTCGGACGGGCCGTACCCGTCCGCGGGGTCCGCCTCCCCGTACCCGGCGCGCGGCTGCAGAGCCGTGTACCGGCGCGTCGCGGTGGGCGGATCCCCGGGCGCGGCGCCGGCCGCCGCAGCGGCTCCGGCGCCCGCGGCGGCCGCGCCCGCCCCGGGCAGGATCGTGGTGGAATCCTGGGCCGCGCCCGCCCCTGCGGTAGCGCCGGGAACGCCCAGCGCCGTGGTGGCGTCGTCGGAGTCGCCGCCGGCGCCGGGGCCGTGCTGCGGCACGCGGCTCGTCGGCGGTTCCGGAGGAGGCGGCGGAGGAGGTGGCACCGCCATCGACCGGTGCTGCGCGGAATTGCGCGGCGCCGGGACACGGAAACGCGGCAGCCGCAGCCGGCCTGCGACCGACTCGAGCGCGGCCGCCATCTGCGCGGCGTCCTGGAAGCGCTCGGCGGGGTAGCGCTCGGTGGCGCGGTGCACCAGTTCATCGAACTCATGAGGTACCCCCGCGATCATGCTGCTCGGGGCGGGCACGTCCTCCTCGATGCGCCGGTAGGCCACGGCGAGGTTCGTGTCGCCGGGGAACGGCGTGCGGCCCGTGAGCATCTCGAACACGAGCACGCCCATCGCGTAGACGTCGCTGGCGGGTCCTGCATTGCCGGTGCTGACCTGTTCGGGAGACAGGTAGGCGGCCGTGCCGAGCATGACGCTGCTGGACGTGGAATTGGTGCCCGCGACGGCGCGGACGAGCCCGAAGTCCGCCAGTTTGACCTCGCCGTCGTCCGAGATCAGCACGTTCTCCGGTTTGACGTCGCGGTGCACCAGGCCGGCGTGGTGGGCGGCGGCCAGGGCCGCCAGCGCGGGCCGCGCCACAGCGGCGGCGGCGTGCGGGGGCATCGGACCCCGTTCCCGGAGCAATTCGCGCAGCGTCCCGCCGCGCACCAGTTCCATCACCAGGAACGCGTGCTCGCCGTCGACTCCCTGGTCGTACACCGAGACCAGGCCGGGGTCCTTCAGGCCGGCGACGGCACGGGCCTCGAACTCGAAACGGGACAGGAACGCGGGGTCCGCGGCGAACTCCGAGTGCATCACCTTGACGGCGACCTTGCGTCCCAACCGGCGATCGGTGCCCCGGAACACTGTCGACATTCCGCCTCGGGCGATGGGCGCCTCGATGAGATAGCGGTTGTCGAGCACGGTGCCGACGAGCCTGGTCGCTGTCGGGCTCACGGGCACCTCCTGGATGGCGGTTTGTCTGGAGCGGCCGGTGGAGCGCGCACGCTCCGGCCGGCGCCGCGCGGCCCGGACGGACCACGACGGTCGGGTGTCTCCGTGTGGGCGATCGGATCCGCCGATCGCCCACACGGACCGGCAGCCCATGGTATCGGCTTGCGTGGCGGCGGGACACGGGCGCGGTGCGGCGGTTCGGGGTGGGAACCGTGGAGGGCGGCCGCTACCGTAGGCGTGTGAGCACTTTCCCCGTCTGTGACGACCTGCTGGACGAGTCCGTGGAGCTGCTGCAGCTGCCGGATGTGGCCAAGATGCTGTCCGTGCCGGTCACGCGCACGCACCAGATGCTTCGGCAGCATGAGTTCATCGCGGTCCGCCGCGACGGGATCGTGGGCGTGCCGGCCCAATTCCTGTCCACCGCGGGGGGCGCCGCCCGGGTGGTGAAATCGCTGCCCGGCACCATCGCGCTGTTGCGTGACGGCGGCTACGAGAATGACGAGATCCTGCGCTGGTTGTTCACTGAGGACCCGTCGCTGCCCGGCAGGCCTGCGGATGTCCTGCGCGGTGATCATGCGCGTGAGGTGGTGCGGCGGGCGCAGGCCATGGCGTTCTGACCCCGAATGGTCAGGACCCGGGCGATCCGGCCTCGGCTCCGCCGCCGGCGGCGGCGCGCGCCGCGAGCAGGAACCGGCGGGGGCGTGGAACGACGATGCGCCGGTCGAACACCCGGTAGCCGTTGCGTTCGATGGCGGTGAGGATCTCCGAGTACACGGCGGTGGCCGCGCGTACGCACCTGCCGGCGCGCGGCGGCAGCATGCCCGCGCCCGGCTCGGCCCGGCGGTAGTGGTCACGGGTGTGGTCGATGAAGTACGCCAACGCGGCGCGGACCGCGGCGTCCGGCCGTCCTGTACGCCGTACGTGCGCGAGCCGGTCGGCGTCCACACCGAACCGGGCGAAGTCCTCCAGTGGCAGGTAGATGCGGCCACGGTCGAGGTCTTCGCCCACGTCGCGCAGGAAGTTCGTCAGCTGGAAGGCGACCCCGAGCGCTGCGGCGTGCGGTGCCGCGTCCGGGCCTGCTCCGAGTACGGGCAGCATCTGCAGCCCGATCACCGCCGCGGAGCCGTGCATGTACCGGTCGAGATCGGCCATCGTGCGGTAGCGCGCCACGTGCTCGTCGGTGCCGGCGATGTCCATCCGCATCGAACGCAGGAACGCGGCGAAGTGGTCCGGATCGATGCGGTAGCGGCGTGCGGTGTCGAGGAATGCCGCCGCCACTCTGTCGTCGAGGTGGGGGATCGTGAGGCGCGCGTGCGGGCCGGTGTCCTCCCCATCGTTGTCCAGTGCCGCTGCGACGCCGTCGCCGATCCGGCGGAGCCGGGCCGACAGCTCCGCGGGCGGGACTCCGACGGGAGGCAGATCGACCAGGTCGTCGATGCTGCGGGCGAACGCGTAGAGTGCGTGCGCTGCCGGGCGCCGTGCAGGTGGAAGCAGGCGCGCTGCGAGGTGGTAGCTCTTACCGTGCGCTGCGGCGACCCGGCCGCAGTGCGCGTAGGCCGCGACGAGCGAGGGCGAGGCGGCAGTGAACGCGACGCGTCCGGGTCCGTTCTGCTCGATGCGAGCGGCAGCTCCGGCGACCCGGTCAACCATTGCCGCTGCCTCCGGCGGGGGCGGGGGGAACGCGGCCGGAGACGGCCCCGGCGGCGGCGTCCGTGGCGGCCGCCGGAGTGGGCGCGGGCGCGTCGGATCGGAGCCTGCGCAGACGCAACGGATCCTCCCTGCGCAGTGCGGCCGCGGCGACCGCAGCGCACGCGGCGGACAGCAGCACGTGGTACCACTGGTACATCCCGATGGAGCCGTCCGGCCGGAAGATCAGCATCATGAACACACTGAACGCCGCGACCAGCGACATCGCCCTTCCGGAGACCACGAGACCGGAGACCACGGCGAGCGGCCAGGTGTAGTACCACGGCAGAGTCTGGGGTGACAGCAGCAGGATGGCGATCATGGCGTAGAGGGCGCCGTGCACCGCCTCGTGCACGGAATTGCGGTAGCGGGCGACGATCAGCACGACGATCACGGCGAGCGCCGCTTCGCCGAACAGCCGGGTGATCTCCAGTACCGGCTCCAGCCCGACGCCGGTGAACCACGAGGTGGCCACCGTGTAGAGCTGGGCGACGGCGGTGGGCAGGGACAACCAGTTGATGATCTTGTCGGCGCCGGACAGCGCCGTCATCCAGCCGACGCCGATGCCCGTCGCCATGGTGGCCGCGGTGAACACCGCGGAGAACACGAGGACGGACGGGACGGCTGTCCGCAGGAACTCGCGGAACCACGGCCGGGGATCCTCGTCGCAGGCGCAGGCGTCGTCGCGCCGGTGGCGCATCCAGATCCACACCATGAACGGGAGCGCAGCGCCCGCGGTGGCCTTGACCGCGACGGCCAGGGCGATGACGGCCACGCCCAGCAGGTGACGGCGTTCGAGGACGGCGACGATACCTGCGGTGAGCAGACCGACCATCAGCAGTTCGTTGTGCACGCCGCCGATGAGGTGGGCGAGGACGAGGGGATTGAGGACGGCGACCCACATCGCGATGGACGGAGACCCTCCCAGGCTCCGGGCCAGGCGCGGAACCGCCCACAGCAGCAGGACCAGTCCGGGGAGCATCACCAGGCGCATGGCCATGGTTCCGGCGACCACGTCGTCGCCGGTGATCATGGTGACGCCGCGCGCGATGAGGATGAAGGCCGGACCGTAGGGGGCCGTGGTGGTCGTCCACACCGTGCTGACGTTGTCCAGGAGGGGGCCGGGGTTGACCGCGGGGCCCACGGAGTAGGGATCGAAGCCGTCCCGCAGCAGTGCCCCCTGGGCCAGATACGAGTAGACGTCGCGGCTGAACAGGGGGACTGAGAGCAGCATCGGCGCCGCCCACGCCACCGCCAGGCCACCGAGCTGCGCGGGTGTGAACCGGCCGGCGCGTGCGGCGCGGCCGATGCGCACCCACGAATAGAACATGAGCACCAGGCCCAGGTAGACGAGCGCTCCGGAGAGGACTTTCCCGTGCCCGTAGCGCAGCCACGACAGGAAGACGGTGTCGAGAAGGGGGTCCTGGCGGCGCAGGGCGCCGGAGCCGAAGCCGCCGAAGACCATGATGACGACGCCGATGAATCCGGGTATCCCCATCCGCCCGGGCCCGTGGGCGACGAACCCCCAGGCGTTACGCAGACGGTCGGCGGGAGCGGGCCGTGCAGCGGTGGCCGCAGGATCCGCCTGCACCGCGGCCACCACGGTCGGGGGCCGCGCCGGGGCGGACCGGCGCGTGGACCAGGGGCGCACGTTCATCAGCGCTGATCAGCTCCCTGCGTGACTCCCGTGCCCGCGGGCGGTGCGGGCGGACGTGAACGAGGGGGAATCCTACCCGAGGACGTCTTCGCGCCGGGGAATCGCCGAGCCGTCGCGGCCGGTTGCACCGTCGGTGCTGATCGCCGGCCCCGGAGTGTCCCTGCGATGCGCTCCGCCGCCAGCCGGCCGGAGATGAGCGTCGGCGGCACCCCCACGCCCGGTGTCGTGCCGCACCCGGCGAGCACGGTGTTCTCCAGGCCGCGGACCAGGTTGGGGCGTCGGAACGGTCCGGTCTGCGGGAACGTGTGCGCCGCGGAGAACGGACTGCCCGCCCCCATTCCCAGCGCCGACCAGGTTGCGGGCGTGACCACGTGGTCGACCCGCATTCCGTGCTGCGGATCCGCGATGCCGGCGTATCCGCGGCGCTCGAGCACGGTCAGCAGGTCGGCCGCATACGCGGGCCCCAGCTCCGCCCAGGGGAGCGGTGCGCTGTGCAGGTTGGGGCACGGGGCGAGGATCGAGAGGAGTTCACGGGCGCCGTCCCCGCCGGCGCCCACCGAAGCCGGCGCAGGATCCAGAGTCGGGTCCGTCAGGCCGGGGCGGGTCAGCAGCACGGACGGGTCCGTCATCAGCGTGCCGCGGCCGGGGCGCGCGCAGATCTGCGCGAACGTGGCCTCCCAGGCGTCGCCGAAGTCGATCGTGTGATGGTGCGGCCGTTCCCAGCGGGATCCGGGGGGAGCGGCGCCGTGCCGTGGTCGGGAGGTCGGCACCGGGATCGTGCCGTGCAGCACGACGGCGGACGGCGACCAGCGGGTGCGCCGGAACCGGCCGCCCGCCAGCGGGTGGTGCCGCGGGGCGCCGGCCGCCGACAGGAGGGCGTCGACCACCGGCAGGTCGGGGGTCAGCACCAGCGCGTCGCACGTGTGGACCCTGCCGTCCGAGGTGATGACGGCCTGCGCGCGCCCGTCGGCGATGTCGACGGAACGGACCTGGGCGCCGTACTCGATGACGCCGCCGGAGCGGACGACTGCGTCGGCGAGCGCGCGTGACACGGCGTGCATGCCTCCCTGCGGGAAGTACACCCCCAGGGAGGTGTCCATGTGCGGGATCGCGCCGTACACCGCGAGCGCATCGGACGGGGCCAGGCCGGCGTACAGGGACTGGAAGGTGAAAACGCGGCGCAGGCGCGGGTCCCGGATCCGGCGGGCCACCTGCGTTCCGAGCCTCCCGAATCCGCCGAGAGCCGTCACCCTCGCCAGATCCGCGACCGCCGCAGGCGATCCCACGAGGTCGAGGGGGGAGTCGAAGCCGGAGTCGAGGAAGCGGTCGAATTCCGCGGTGAACATGCGCGCCAGCCAGTCGCGCAGCCGCAGATAGCCGTCGGCCTCCGCCTCACCGAAGACGCGCGCGATCTCGGCGGTCATCGCCGCCGGGTCCGAGTGGACGTCCAGCACGGTCCCGTCCGCGAACCGGGCGCGGTACGCCGGATCCAGCCGGGACAGCCGCACGGCGGGCTCGGTGTCCTCGCGGGTCAGGCCCACGGCGGCCAGTGCTTCGTCGATGAGTTCGGGCATGGTGAGCACCGTCGCGCCGGAGTCGATCCGGTAGCCGGGCCCGTCCAGGATCCCCATCCGGCCACCGGGTTCGGCGTCACGCTCGAGCACCGTCACCCGGCGCCCGGCGCCGAGCAGATGCAGCGCGGCGGACAGGCCCGACAGCCCGGCACCGACGACGAGGACCCGCTCCGACGGGCCGGTGACGGTGCGCATCACAACCGCCGGTGCGCGGCCGCCGTGATCATCGACGCGAGCAGCTCCGCCCCGTCCCCGCCGGCGCCGCTGCGCTGAAGCGCCGCCTGCGCACTGCCGGTGAGGTCGGCGATCATGCTCTCCACCTTGTCCACCGCGCCCAGCCCGGAGATCACTTCGCGCAGCCCTGCGACTTGGGCGTTGGTGAGGTCGGTGCCGATGCTGTTGCGCAGTAGGGCGGCCGAGTCCGGGTCGGCGGCGTCGGCCTCGGTCAGCGCCAGCGCCAGCAGGACCGTGCGCTTGCCCTCGCGCAGATCGTCGCCGGACGGTTTGCCGGTCACGGCCGGGTCGCCGAACACGCCGAGCAGGTCGTCGCGCAGCTGGAAGGCGATCCCCAGGTCCGTGCCGAGTTCGCGGAACGCGTCGAGCATCGTCGCGTCGGCGTCACCCGCGCACGCCCCCAGCTGCAGCGGCCTCTCCACCGTGTAGGCGGCGGTTTTGAACCGGTTCACGCGCATTGCGGCGGCGAACGATTCGTCGCCGCGCGACTCGGTGAACACGTCCAGCAACTGCCCGCCGAGGACCTCCGTGCGCATCGCCGACCAGACGGGCGCGATGCGGGCCTGCGCCGGCGCGGGCAGGCCGCACTCGCGCAGCATGTCGTCCGCCCAGGCGAGGGCGAGGTCGCCCAGCAGTACGGCGACGCCGGCGCCGAAGTGCGCGGCATCGCCCGCCCAGCCTTCCGACCTGTGGCGCTGTGCGACCTCCACATGCACGGTGGGATGTCCGCGCCGGGTGGCGGACGAGTCGATGAAGTCGTCGTGTATCAGCGCGCATGCCTGCACCAGTTCGAGTGCGGAACCCGCCCGCATCATCGCGTCCGCAGCGTCCCCGTCCGGCGGCCGACCGGCGCTGAGCCAGCCCGCCCACGCGAAAAGCGGACGCATGCGCTTGCCGCCGCGCAGCACGAATTCCTCGAGCTGCGCGGCCGCCGCGGTGAACTCGGTGCCGACACCCTCGACCAGGGGACGCCGCGACGCGAAAAACCCCTCGAGGGCAGCGTCGACCGCCTCGCGTACCGCGGCACGGGCGTCCCCGCGTGCGGGGAGGTCCAGATCCGCTGGCTGCGGGAGCGGGTCTTCTCCGGTGGTCAGGGCCGCCTCCTCGGTATGCAGCGCCCGGGGATCGCGCTGGGATGACCGAGCGCGCGCAGATCGGCCGGGACGACCGCCCGGGCACGTCGGCCAGGCCGGCCGCGCATGCACGCGCTACGGGGGAGACTCTACGACGGGCGGCGATGTGAGGGGCAGCACGGTGGTGTGGTAGCGGTCACGCGTGCGACCGGTCGTAGTACGGCAGCCCCGGGGGACCTTATGATCGGGCAATGGACAACGGTGCGAAGGGGGAATCCGGATGGCTCCGCGGGTGAACGGTGCGCAGCAGACGACGGGCACCCCGTCGGTCGTCGACAGCATCGCCGCGCATGATTCCGGCCGGATCCCGTTCTCGGTGGAGTTCTTCCCGCCTCGGGACGAGGCGGCGGAGGCGCGACTGTGGCGCACAGTACGGGACTTCGAGCAGTTGCGCCCCGCCTTCGCGTCGATCACTTACGGCGCGGGCGGCAGCACCCGTGACCGGACCGTGCGGATCACAGGACAGATCGCTGAGCACACCACGCTCACCCCGGTGGCGCACCTGACTGCAGTGGACCACAGCGTCGACGAACTGCGGGCGATGATGGGCGCCTACGCGGACAAGGGCATCCGCAACATCCTCGCGTTGCGCGGCGACCCGCCCGGCGATCCGCTCGGCGAGTGGCGGGCGCACCCGGAGGGCGTCCACTACGCCGAGGAGCTGGTGCACCTGGTCCGCGAGCTGGGGGAATTCCACGTAGGCGTCGCCTCGTTCCCGGAAGGGCACCACCGCTCGCCGGATCTGGACCACGACACCCGCTACCTGGTGCGGAAGCTGCGCGCGGGAGCGGAGTACTCGATCACGCAGGTGTTCTTCGACATCGACGACTACCTGCGACTCCGTGACCGGGTGGCGGCCTGCGACCCGGAACAGGCGGCGAAGCCGATCATTCCGGAACTCCTGCCGATCACCTCGCTCCGTTCGGTGCGGCGCATGGTGGAGCTGTCCGGTTCCTCGCTGCCCACGGCGCTGGAAGACAGCCTGGCGACGGCGGCGGGCACGGGCGATCAGGAGAACCGTGCGGCGGTGCGGGAGGTCGGCATCGATTTCGCGACGGGCCTGGCCGAACGCCTCATCGCGGAGGGTGCACCGGCGCTGCACTTCATCACGCTGAACTTCTCCCGCGCCACGCGGGAGGTGCTGCAGAACCTGGGTATGGTCCCGGCGCCGACGGCGGGGCTGGCGGGCTGAGGAACACAGGACGCTCCGGGGGCGGACGGTCCCGGCGACGTCAGCGCCCGGCCGGCTCCTGCCCCGGCTTCGGAGAGGTGTCCCGGAACCGCCACGCGAGGTAGCCGGCCGCTCCGGCGGCACCCACGGCGATCAGCGTGACGATCGTGACCCAGAACGCCAGCCCCTTCGACGAGGGGTCTTCGTAGTTGACCACCGCGTGCATCGTGGTCTCCTCACCGGTGGGGAGCTTCCATGTCACTCCGGTGTCCGAATCCCGGGTCCCGTCGGTGACCGCCGGGCGCGTGGGGAAGTTGATGCTGATTTCCACATCCGCACCTTCGGGCACCGACGACAGGTCGGCTCTCCCGTCGAACGACACCGTGTCGCCGTTGCGGGAGAACGTCAGGCCGAAGTCCCGGTCGTGGTCCGGCATCATCTTCCCGAGGTCGCGCGCCTCGCTGAAGGTGAGGTCGCGGAAGTAGGCCTCGGTGCCCACGTAGCCGTCCTGGCGGTAGTCCTGCACCCGGATCTTGTCCTTGAGCCCGTCCGGCACCGCGAGCTGCGGGCCGCGGTCGTCGCCGTTCTTCGGGATCGTGGCCGCCACGATGTGCCCGGTGACCCGGTCGTTCTTCGACACGCCCATCGTCACCTGCACGCGCAGACAGCCGCTGAGCAGCGGCAGCAGCACGGCCAACAGCAGCACTCCGGCGAAGGCGCGGCGCCGGTTGCGGAACGCTGCGGCCCCGCGCCGTGAAGGGTTTCCGGAGACCGAGGCGCGGGCACGCGCAGCCGGGGCGGGACGGTGCGGAAAGGGTCGGTTCGTGGTGGGCACGGCAGTCATCGTGCCAGGTCCGGTCCCGCGATCGTGGGAGTGGCACGCCTGCCCGTGCGGATCCGGCGGTGCGGCGGCGAGCTCGTGGGCGTTCACCGGAAGCGCCCGCGCCGGCGGATCCGGCTTGGTACCGGCAGGAACCGGCGCAGCGCCCCGCCGTGGGCGTCGCCCAGCGCCAGTCGCGCCGCAGACCTGCCGCTGTACCCGCTGACGCCGCCGCCCGGATGGGTGGATGCGCCGGTCAGGTAGAGACCGCCCAGCGCGGAACCGCGGCCCGGCCGCCGCGTCGCGGCCGCCCCCGACATCCTCTGCCCGGCGAGCGCAGGAACGGGACGGAAAGCCAGCATCTGGTCCAGCGACATCTCCACGTGCATGATGTTCCCGCCGCGCAGGCCCAGTTCGCGCTCGAGCTCCACTGGGGACTGGATGTGGCGGGCTGTCACGGACTCGCGGGTGCCGGGGGCGAACCGTTCGATCTCGTCGACCACCCGGTCCGCCTCGCGTGCGGCGACGCCGGCCCACGAGCTGCCGTCGGCGATCCGGTAAGGATGCCATTGCGACCACAGTGTCATCTGGTGTTCGCCCGGCGGGGACAGTGTCGGGTCGAGGGCGCTGAAGGTCATGGCGAGGGCGGAGGGGCGCGGCGGAAGCAGGCCGGCCAGTGCGGCGGCGTGGCCGGTCCGCAGCTGCGCCCGTTCGGTGACCAGCAGCTGCAGGCCCGCGTGCACGCCGGGTCCGGAGTCCGCCTGGGGTGCGCTGGGGTACGCGGGGAGGGCGTCGAGCGCCAGGCGCACCGCCATCCCTATGCCCGGCCCCACTCGTATGCCGCGCCGCAGGTCCTGTGCGGTGGACTCCGGGAGGGCGCCTCCGGCGACGAGCAGGTCGACGGTGGTGAGGACGTGGCAGCCGGCCACCGCGACGCGTCCGCGCACGGTCCTGCCGTCCGCGGTGCGGGCCTCCCAGCCGCCGTCGATGCGGCGCAGGGCGGTGACGGCGTCGCCGGTGGACAGGGCACCGCCGTCGGCGCGCAGGCGGGAGACGAGCGCCGAGGCCAGAGCGCCGCTGCCGCCGGCGGCCCGCCCCGGGGGCGACTCGTGCATCAGCGCGGCGAACCCGACCATCGGTGCGGTCCCGGGCTCCGACATGGGCGGTCCGGACTGGGCGCCGAACCATGCGAGCGCGGCCTTGAGCGGCTCGTCGTCGAAGTAGGTGTCCAGCAGGGCGTCGCCCGTGGTCAGAAAATTGCGGGCGAGGTCGGCCGGGGCGGCGCCGCTGCCGCCGAGCCTGGCGGGCATGCCGAGCGGACCGAAAGCCCGGGACAGCCCGGCCGCGCTCGGGGGCCGCGAGAATGCACGCATCACGCTGCGCGCTCGCGGGGCCCACTCGGCGACGAAGCGCCGGTAGGCGTCGGCGTCGCGCGGGCCGCACGCGGCCTCGATGGACTCGCATGTGGCCGCGAGATCGGTGCGGAAGACGATTCCGGGGCGTCCGGGCTGCTCCGGAGGGGCGGGCGCGAACGCCCACGGATCGCAGTCGATATAGGCCAGGCCGTGATCAGCCAGCGCCAGCTCCTCGATGATGCCGCTCTGGCGGATCATCAGATGCGCGGAGGATCCGCGGTCCACCCGGTGGCCGGGGAACCGTTCGACCGTCGACACCGCCCCGCCGGGGACGGTGTCCCGCTCGAGCACCTCGACCGACCATCCCTCCCGCGCGAGGTAGCACGCGGCGACGAGGGAATTGTGGCCGCTGCCCACGACGATCGCATCCAGCATTACGCCAGGCTAGCGGTGCCGGCCCGGGCGGAGGCGTCCAGCCGGGGCGGAGCCGTCCAGGCCGGGGCGGAGGAGGCCGTTCAGCGGTGCGGCGCCTGTCGTGGACGGTCGGGAAGCGGCAGGGCGCGCGCCAGGACCGCGAAGTCCCGGCGGTCGCCCAGGAAGCGGAATCGCCGCAGCAGATCCTCGAACCCCGTCCTGCGGTACAGGCGCCATGCTCGGTTGTCCTCGTCCGACACCTCCGGGGTGGAGAGCAGGACGTGCGATTGCGGCAGGTCCGACAGCAATCGGTACAGCAGAGTTGCGCCGATCCCGCCGCCTTGGGCGGACGGGTCCACGTGGATCTCGGTGAGTTCGAAGTAATCGGACATCAGCGCCGTGCCCCGTCTGCCTGCGGAGTCGCGGACGGCGGAACGCACCTGACGGTCCCACCAGTAGGCGGGTGAGCCGCGGTAGCCGTAGGCGATGCCGACGAGCCGGGCGGAATCGGGTATGCGGTCGGAGGGGGCGGCGGGGGCAGTGCTCGACGAGCGGTCGGGTGACGGGACGTCGAATGCCGCGACGGCGCGCCACCCCTCCCGCAGGATGTGCTCGGCCCACATCGGGGCGCGGGTGTGTTCGATACCCCGCGGGTAGTCCATCGCCCGGACATAGACCCCCAGCGCCTCGTACAGCCGCGTGCGCATGACCGATGCCGTTAATTCGGTGACGATCACGCTCATGAGCTGCGTACTTTCTGTGCGAGGGTGAAGTTGTCGGAGGGGGTGCCTATTATGGTTTTCATCGAACCATTGTTCGATCACTGGTTGTCCGGTGCGGCCCGAGGGAAGCGGGTCGCACCGGGCGCCGTGTCACCCCGGGGTCCGCCCGACGGGGGCACGGTACCGCAGGCGCAGCCGCACCGCGGAGGCGCGCATACGCGGTCGGCACGACGAGGGGAGTGGACATGAGGACGATGATCACCACGGCATCGGGTGCCGCCGTCCGGAATGCCGGCGCCGGGATGTGCTCCGCGGCGCCCGCGCGCGCCGGCCGGGCGGCGCCTCGGCACCTGCGGTCGCCCCGGGCGGTGGAGCTGCTCGGCAGGGCGGATTCGCTGCTGTCGGAGTCGCTGTGCGTGCAGGATTCGTGCCCCGGTGAACGTTTCCGCCTCGCTTACATTGCGGCGGCGCGGGGTGCGGCGGCGGTGCTGGCGGTGTCCGCTCCTGCGCGGCCGCGGCGCGGGGCGTCGCGCAGCGTGTGGGCCCAGTTGGCCGCGGTGGACGACGGCTGGAGGGCCTGGGCCGGGCATTTCGAGCAGTTCTCGGCCACACGGCAGGCCGTCGAGGCAGGGATCACCGGCCGTGTCGACGGCCCGCTCGCACAGGACGCGGTGAGGGCGGTGCGTGAGTTCCTCGATGCGGTGGACACGCACGTGAACGGGGGCGACGCGAGGGGGCTCGCCGGTGGTGGCGGCCTCGCCGCTCACCCCCGATCGAGGGCGAGTTGACCCGGCGCTCCGGAGCGGAGGTCCAGGTGCTCAGCGCGGGAGGTATTTTCGCTCCGAGTAGTGGGGTAATCGGTGGTACCGTCCGGAGCCGACCAGTATTATCAGTGTTAGGCGCCCGTGATGGACGGGTGCTGGCCCGTCCGGTTCGGCAGCTGGACGCCATCACGAGAAGCCGGGGGAGGTGCCGTGCCACTCTCCGAGCACGAGCAGCGGATGCTCGATGAGATCGAGAATGCCTTGTATGAGGAGGACCCCAAGTTCGCCTCACAGGTGCGTGGGCGCCGCTTCGGCACCCCCAATGCCAAGCGACGTGTCCAGGCGCTGTTCATCGCGCTGGTCGGTCTCGCGCTGCTGATAGTCGGGCTCGCCACGAGTGCTCTGCACGTCGGGCAGGTCCCTGTGCTCAGCATCATCGGCTTCATCGTGATGTTCCTCGGCGCGGTGATGCTCATGCTCGGTACGCCGTGGGGCCGCCACAACGTCCCGGAGTCGCCCTCCGCGCCAGGGCACGGTAGTGGCGGCGGCGCGGGCAAGTCTGCAGGGTCCCGCGGAATGAAAGGCCGTTTCAGCAAGCCGAAGGCCGCGGGCAGCTTCACTGAGCGCATGGAAGAGCGATTCCGCCGGCGCTTCGAATAGAGGCTGCTGCGACAGAGGCCAGCAGGTCTGGCAGGCGTGGTCATCCTGCGGCCATGGTGTGAGGCCCATCGCGGTGCCTGCGTTGACAGCAACCGGCGCAGTGCATGTGGGGTCCGGCGGTGCAGCCCGGCCGCCGTCGCCGGACACGATGCCGCCGTCGCCGGGTGCGATACAGCCTGCATCGGCCGACCGCCGTCGGCGCGAAACCACGAACCGTCCCGTCGATGCGATGTGGCCGGCGCGTGGGTCTTCGCGCTGCGCACGAATCTGTAATCCGCCCGCGCCTCTTACATCCGCGCGGACGTTCACCCGGCGTGTCGTCGCAGCCGGTGCGCGTCTGGAGTGAACCGGAGCGCGAATGACAGTCCGGCGCGCGGACTTCACCTGTCCGGCGCCCTCAGTGCGGATTCGAGGCCGACTTCCGCCGCACACGCCGACACCGAGTGCGCAGCGGGGCACGCGGTGCGCGAGCCGACAGCCGACGCGCGGGTCCGGGGGGCTGCCCGGACCCGCGTCGGCTCGATTTTCAGCAGCTGTCGAGGCTCCCGCACTGACGCCGGAGCTGCGCACGCTGGCAGGTTTGCGGGTGCGGGTCCGTCGGGGCCCGGATACGACCCGCGCCGGCCTCCCGGACTCCCCGCGCTGCCCTCGGTCAGGGTCCCCACTCTTCCCCACCTCCGTCCCCCACTTTCCACCACTCGCGCCCCGGCCGGCCGATGCCGAGGTGCGATGCGGCGCATTTCGGCGGACGGATCACGCAATATGGCGATCTCACCTGGTCGAACGCGGGTGCGTACCAATGTGGAGTCGGGGCGCGACGCGCAGGCCAGGTCGGCTCCACCACGGCATTTCCTACCTCTTACCTGCGGGTTCATGGAACACGGCGCAGATCTTCCCGCGGTTCAGGTTGAAAGTGGGGGGAAGTGGGGTACTGTGGTGCAAGCAGGACGTCACAGAGACGTCCGGCAGCCGCTTCCCAACGGCGGACGGGCCGGCCGGAGCCGGAACGGAGGCACTGAGGGAAGCAGTCGGGCGGGAGGTGTCGGATGTTCTTCGGAACCTTCACACCCAAGCTCGACGACAAGGGTCGGCTGACGCTGCCGGCGAAATTCCGCGACGCACTGGCGGGAGGTCTGATGGTCACGAAGGGCCAGGACTACAGCCTCGCCGTGTACCCGCGGGACGAGTTCCTCGAGTTGGCCAACCGGGCGGCCTCCGCCTCCCGGACCAACCCGGAGGCGAGGGCGTTCGTGCGTGCACTCGCTGCGGGAACCGACGAGCAGCGGCCGGACGGCCAAGGGCGCATCACGCTCTCGGCGGACCACCGCCGTTACGCGAACCTGTCGCGGGAGTGTGTGGTCATCGGCTCGGTGACGTTCCTGGAGATCTGGGACGCCGAGGCGTGGCAGAACTACCTGGAGGCGAACGAGGAGAACTACTCGCAGGCCCGCGATGAATCGCTCGGCAGCATCTTCTGAGCGTGGCCTGATCGCACAGCGCGGTCTCGGCGAATGTCACGAGGCCTCCGCCCGAACGGTCCTGACGTACTTCCCCAACGCCAGGCACGGTCGGCCGGAGACCCCAGGACATTCGCCGCTGCGCTTTCCGGGGTGCACGGCGCCCGCGCCGGGACGGCCGGCGCAGAACCGCACTGACGACACCGACTCGGTGAACCGCACAGCAACATCCTGAGGAAGCAGTGGAGACGATTATGACCGGCGGAACCGGCGGCGCCGCGCCGCACTCCGGATTCGGTCATGTACCGGTGCTGCTGCACAGGTCGGCGGAGCTGCTGGCCCCGGCGATCGACAACGCAGGCCCCGGCGGCGACGGAGCCGTCTTCGTGGACTGCACGCTCGGGATGGGCGGCCACAGCGAACACTTCCTCGAGCGCTTCCCGGGACTGCGGGTGCTCGGCCTCGACCGCGACCAGCAGGCCATCGCCACCGCGACCCGCCGCCTCGAACGATTCGGCGGGCGGTTCACGGCGGTGCACACCCGTTACGACGGGATCGCCGGCGCCATCGAGGACGCGGGGATCGCGCCGCGCGGCGGGGTGGATGCGATCCTGTTCGACCTCGGGGTCTCGTCGCTGCAGCTGGACGAGGCGGGCCGCGGCTTCGCCTACGCCGCCGACGCGCCGCTGGACATGCGGATGGATCCCACGACGGGGATCACCGCAGCGACGGTGGTCAACACCTATCCGGCGGCGGAACTGCGTCGCATCCTCAGCACCTTCGGAGAGGAGCGGTTCGCCGCGAAGATCGCCGCAGCCGTCGTCCGCCGTCGCGAGGCGGAGCCGTTCGAGACGACGCAGCAGCTGGTCGAGCTGCTGTACGACGTGATCCCCGCGGCATCCCGGCGCACGGGCGGCCATCCGGCCAAACGCACCTTCCAAGCGCTGCGGATCGAGGTCAACGCGGAACTGGACTCGCTGCGCGCCGCGGTCCCCGCCGCGTTGGACGCCCTGGTCGTGGGAGGCCGTGCGGCGTTCATGGCATATCAGTCGTTGGAGGACCGGATCGTCAAGCGGACTCTGACCGAACGGTCCCGTTCCCGCAGCCCCCAGGACCTGCCGGTGGAGCTTCCGGGCACCGGGCCCGAGTTCCGCCTGGTCACCCGGGGGGCGGAACGGGCCACAGAAGAAGAGATCACCGAGAATCCGCGGTCGGCGCCGGTGCGGCTGCGGTGTGCCCAACGGATTGCCGGGAGCTGACATGACGAGCACCATCACCTCCACGCGCGTGAAGAACCGCTCGGAAACATCGCGACGGGCCCACTCGTCGCGCCCCGCTTCCGGACGGCGCGACGGCAGGCGCACCGGCGGCACCTCGGCGGCGTCCCGGCGCGCCTACGACCGCCGACAGCGGCGTACCGGTGCTGCGGCCGGCGGTGTCGGCAACACTGCCTCGGCGCTTCGGCTGGCCGGTCCGAGGGAACTGGCGCGCCGGATCCCGTTCGTGGTGTTCGTCATGGCCCTGTTCCTCGCAGGCATGGCGATCACCCTGTGGCTGACCACCAGCGCTACCGCGCGTTCGTATCAGATCGCCGACGCGCAGCAGCAGAACTCCCGGCTCGAGGACCAGAAGGAGTCGTTGGAGAAGGTCGTGCAGGCGGGGAACTCTGCTCCTGAATTGGCGCGCAAGGCGGCAGAACTGGGGATGGTGCAGTCCGAGGACGTCGCCCGGCTGGTGGTGGCGCCCGACGGATCGGTGACCGTGCACGGGGAGCCGAAACCCGCCGAGGGGCCGAAGCCGGGCGACCTGGCGCGGGTCCCGGCGGCGGAGGACGCGATCGCTCCGAGCGCGGGTGCCCCGGGCTCCGGCGCCCCGTCGCCGGACGGTGTGCTGCCGCCCGCCGACGCCGCCCCGGCCCCACCGGCCGATGCCGCCCCGGCTCCTCCCGGGGACGCGAATGTGATGGCCGCCCCCGCCGACGGCGCTGCGCCGGCGCCGGCCGGGGAGGGGCAGCACGTCGCGGAGCAGCCTCCGGTCGATCCGGCAGCCGCCGACGCCCCGCCGGCGCCCCCAGCGGATGCGGCGCCGATCGCTCCGGCCGACGCCCCGCCGGCGGACGCGGCGCGCGGAGGCGATGGTCCCGCCGGTGCGCCCTCGGAGGGTGCACACTGATCACGCCGGTGACGGCGGCGGGCTTCGGCGTCGGCACTCCGGGACCGCGCAGTCGGCCCGGTGGACAGCCCCGGACGGTCCGGTATCCGGAATCCCCGGGTGAGAGTGCGCAGGAACCGCACGCAGGAAAGAAGATCAAGGCAGGGGGCCGCAGGCAGTGACATCGTCGTCCGGACACCCGCGCGGCCGCGGACGCCCACGGCAGCCCGGCCGCCCGGGGCCTGCACGGCCGCGTCCGGCCGGACGGGCCCCGGGGCCGCGCGGTGGGCGGACGGCACGGGGCGCCGCCTCCTGGAGCTTCGGCAGGCGCACGCGCATCGCGGCGGGGATCATGACGATCATGCTGCTGGCGGTGGTGGGCAAGCTCATGTGGGTGCAGGTGGTCCGCGCACCGGAGCTGTCGGCGCAGTCCGCGAGTCAGCGCACCCTGACCGTGAAGCTGCCGGCGAAGCGCGGCGACATCCTCGACGCCGCCGGCGACCCCCTCGCTTACACGGTCGATGCCCGGGCGCTGACCTTTCAGCCGAAGCGGGTGCGGCAGGAGCTGACCGAGGCGCACCAGAAGGACCCGCAGGCGCCCACCGTGGACGAGTACGTCGACAAAGCGATCGCGAAGATCACCTCCGAACTGGGCGACGAAGTCGATGCGCGGGAGCTGCGCACCGAGATGCAGTCGGACAAGGAGTTCGTGTACCTGGCCCGGCAGGTCGATCCGCGCAAGGCCATGGAGATCACCGATGAGTTCGCCAAGATCGGCAGCGATCCCGACGACATCCGCGAGTATCCGGGCGGGGCGCTCGCCGCGAACATCATCGGCGCCACCCGTTGGGACGGCAGCGGCCTGATCGGCCTGGAGTCGTCGATGCAGTCGGTGCTGGCGGGCACAGCAGGCTCGAAGACCTACGACCGCGGCTCGGGAGGCGACGTGATCCCGGGGAGCGTCCGCGACGTGCACCCGGCGCAGGACGGGTCCAACGTGCAGCTCACCGTGGATTCGGACCTGCAGTACTTCGTGCAGAACGCGGTGCAGAAGGCCAAGGACGCCTCAGGTGCCCAGAACGTCTCGGCCGTGGTCCTCGATGCAGACACGGCCCACGTGCTGGCGATGGCCAACGACAACACGTTCGACCCCTCCATCGGGGTGGGGGACCCGGCCAACGACCATGCGGAGCTGGGCAACATCTCGGTGACGACACCGTTCGAGCCCGGGTCGGTGAACAAGATCATCACGGCGTCCGCCTCCATCGAGACCGGCGTCACCACACCCGACGAAGTCCTGCAGGTTCCCGGATCGATCACGATGGACGGGGTCACCGTCGCGGATGCCTGGCCGCACGGCGTCGCGCCCTTTACGACCACGGGCATCTTCGGGAAATCCTCCAACGTGGGCACGTTGATGCTGGCCAAGCGGGTCGGCCAGGAGCGGTTCGCCGATTACGTCAAGAAATTCGGGTTGGGCCAGCGCACGGGTGTGGGATTGCCCGGCGAGAGCGGTGGAAGCGTGCCGCCCCATGACCAGTGGACCGCCGGAACGTTCGCCAACCTGCCCATCGGCCAGGGGCTGTCGATGACGTTGCTGCAGATGGCGGACATGTACCAGACCATCGCAAACGACGGGGTCCGCGTGCCGCCGCGCATTGTGAAGAAGATCATCGGGCCGGACGGCAAGGTGACCGTCCCCGATGCGCCGGAGCCTGTCCGGGTCGTCAGCCCCGAGACCGCCCGCACGGTGCGGGACATGTTCCGCGGTGTCGTCCAGGAGGACGACGGCAACCAGCAAGGGACCGGGCCCGCCGCCGCGATCGAGGGCTATCAGGTCTCGGGCAAGACGGGCACCGCTCAGCAGATCGACCCGGATTGCGGCTGCTACTCCAACTCGAATTACTGGATCACCTTCGCAGGGATGGCGCCCACCCAGGATCCGCGTTTCGTGGTCGCGGTGATGATGGACCAGCCCAAGCGCAGCGCCGACGGGTCCGGCGGCATGTCCGCGGCGCCGCTGTTCCACGACATCGGCTCGTGGCTGCTGCAGCGCGAACAAGTGCCGCTGTCGCCGCCGGCACCGAGGCTGGTCCTGCAAGCGGGGTGATCCGTGTGCGGCGGTGGTCGCCGGAGCACGTCAGGTCACATCCCGGTGACGAGCGGTGCGGCGTGCTCAGGGCCGCAGGGCGGTGCCGGTAATCTGAGGCGTCGTGAACGCGGCGGCATCGACGGCGGGCCGCGCGCGAATGCGAACGCACGTGAACGTGACACGGAAGGGAGGCCGTCCTCAGTGGCAGACGGTCAGCACTCGGGACGCCTGCGTCCTGCCCACCCGCCGCGCACGCCCCTGGCCGAGGTGTGGGCGGCCGCGGGCCTCGACGCGTCGGCGGCACGCTCCGTCGGCGGCGGCGACGCCGGCGACGCAGCCGACCTGGTGGTCACAGGCGTGGGGCTGCGTGCACAGGACCTCGCGCAGGGCGACCTGTTCGCCGCGCTGCCCGGCAGCCGTAGGCATGGTGCTGAATTCGCGGCGGAGGCGATCGGCCGGGGGGCCGTCGCCGTCTTCACCGACGAGGAGGGCGCGCAGATCATCGGCCGCTCCGTCGGTGCGGAGTCCCGGGTCCCGTTGATCGTCCACGACGACCCGCGCGCGGTACTGGGGGAGGTTTCGGCGACCGTGTACGGCCGCCCGTCACGGTCGGTGGAGCTCATCGGCATCACCGGCACCGCGGGCAAGACCACCACGTCGTATCTCGTGGAGGCCGGGCTGATGGCGGCCGGGCACCGCGTGGGCCTGATCGGCACGGTGGAGACCCGGATCGACGGGGCGCCCGCACCGAGCGCGCTGACGACGCCGGAGGCCCCGGACCTGCAGGCGCTGCTGGCCGTGATGGCCGAACGCGGCGTGGACACCGTCGTGATGGAGGTGTCGAGCCACGCCCTGGCCCTGGGGCGCGTCGACGGGTGCGACTTCGCGGTGGCCGGATTCACCAACCTGTCCCAGGACCACCTGGACTTCCACCGGGACATGGACGACTACTTCACGGCGAAGGCCCGGTTGTTCTCGCCGGGATCGGGCGTCCGGGCCGCCGCGGCGGCGGTGTGCGTCGACGACCGGTGGGGGCGCGCGATGGCGGAGCTCGCGCGCGCCGAGCCGGCGATGCCGACTTCCACGGTCGCGATAGCGGAGGCCCCGGACACCGGGGAGGGGACGGATCGCGACGTCGACGGCCCGTCGGGTGCTGCGGCGGACTGGCATGCGGGACCGTCGGAGGTCGACGGCACCGGCGTGCAGCACTTCACCGTCCGCGGGCCGTCGGGCGACGAGCACCCCGTCACCGTGCCGCTGCCGGGCCGATTCAACGCTGCCAATGCTCTGCTGGCCCTGGCGGTCCTCGACGCGGCGGGGATCGCCGCGGAGGTCGCCGCCCGCGGGCTGGCCGAGGTGGCGGTGCCCGGGCGCCTGGAGCGCGTGGACCGAGGGCAGCCGTTCCTGGCCGTGGTCGACTATGCGCACAAGCCGGGTGCACTCGAAGCCGTGATCGACACCTTGCGGGCGCAGACACCGGGCCGCCTCGCCGTAGTGGTGGGTGCGGGCGGCGACCGGGACGCGAAGAAGCGCCCTCTCATGGGTGCCGTCGCGGCGCGGGGTGCGGAACTGGTAGTGATCACCGATGACAACCCGCGCACTGAGGATCCGGGGGCGATCCGGGCGGCGTTGCTGAAGGGTGCGCGGGGTGCCCCGTCCGGCGACGGGCGGCGGATCATCGAAGTGGGCGACCGCGCGGCGGCGATCGACTCGGCGATCGCCTGGGCACGGCCCGGCGACACGGTGCTGGTGGCCGGCAAGGGCCACGAGTCCGGGCAGCAGGTCGGCCGGGTCACCCACCCCTTCGACGATCGCGATGTCGTCGCGGCCGCGATCGGGCGGCATGCCGCGCCCGCGAGCCGGACGGAGGCGGACCAGGGGACGGAGACGATGGCGGAGAACGAGGGCGACGAGTGATTCCGATGACGTTGGCGCAGATCGCCGACACAGTGGGCGGGCGGCTGGCCGACGTGCCGGACCCCGGGGTTCCGGTGACGGGAGCCGTGGAGTTCGACTCGCGCAAGGTCACCCGCGGCGGGCTGTTCCTGGCGCTCAAAGGGGCGCGGTCGGACGGTCACGAGTTCGCCGCCGCGGCGATCGACGCGGGGGCCGTCGCCGTCCTCGGGGCGCGCCCGGTGGGCGTGCCGGCCGTCGTGGTGGACCCCCGGCCGGACCTCGTCGTGGCCGGTGCTGCGGCCTTCGACAACGACGAGGACGGTTCCGCGGCCGCCGTGCTGGAGGCCCTCGCAGCGCTCGCCCGCCGCAGCGTCACCGCGTTGTCGGCCGACAGGTTGGACGTCGTCGGGGTCACCGGCTCGTCGGGGAAGACCTCGACGAAGGACCTCATCGCCGCCGTGCTGCGCCCGCTCGGGCCCGTGGTGGCGCCCCCCGGCTCGTTCAACAACGAACTGGGCCACCCGTGGACGGCGCTGCAAGCCGACGAGAAGACGCGGTCGCTGGTGCTCGAGCTGTCCGCACGGGGAGTCGGACACATCCGCAGGCTCGCGGAGATCGCTCCACTCCGCATCGGGGTGGTCCTCAATGTCGGCACCGCCCATCTGGGCGAGTTCGGCTCACGCGAGGCGATCGCCCGGGCCAAGGGCGAACTCGTGGAGGCCCTGCCCTCCGCCGCGGAAGGCGGCGTGGCGGTGCTGAACGCGGACGATACGCGCGTAGCGGCGATGGCCGAGCGCACTGCGGCGCGTGTGGTCACGGTGGGGCGGTCGTCCACAGCCGACGTCCGCGCTGCCGATGTGAGCCTGGACGGAGAGGCGCGGGCGCGCTTCACTCTCGAATGCGCGGGCGGCTCCGTGCCGGTGGCGCTGGCGGTGCACGGCGACCACCAGGTGGGCAACGCCCTGGCCGCGGCCGCGGTGGCGCTCGAATGCGGTGCGACCCTCGAACAGGTCGCGGCGGCCCTGGGCGGCGCGGCGGCATCCTCGGCGCGACGGATGGACGTGCGCACCCGCGGTGACGCGGTGACCGTGATCAACGACTCCTACAATGCCAACCCGGACTCCGTCCGCGCCGGCCTGCGGGCCCTCGCGGCGATGGCGCGCAGCGCACCCGCGCACGGCGTGCCGATGCCGCAACGGGGCAAGCGCCGCACCTGGGCGGTGCTCGGTGAGATGGCAGAACTCGGCGACGACGCGATCGTCGAGCACGATGCGATCGGCCGCGCAGCGGTGCGCTTCGACGTCTCGAAGATCGTCGCCGTGGGCGGGACCCGCACCATGGAGGCACTGCACAAAGGTGCCGTCATGGAGGGCTCGTGGGGCGATGAGGCGATGGTGGTTCCGGATGCGGAGTCGGCGCTCGCCGTACTGCGTGCGGAGGTGGAGCCCGGTGACATCGTGCTGGTGAAGGCCTCGCAGGCCGTCGGATTGTGGTCGGTCGCGGAGGCGCTGCTGGCCGAGGAGGGGGAGCCCCGGTGAGACTGATCATGATCTCGGGCGGTATCGCGCTGCTCGTGGCCATCCTGCTCACGCCCGTGCTGATCAAGGTGTTCTCGCGGCAGGGGTTCGGTCAGGAGATCCGCGTCGAGGGCCCGGAGAGCCACCGGGCCAAGCGCGGCACCCCCACCATGGGCGGTGTCGCGATCATCGTCGGCATGTGGGCCGGTTACTGGGGCGCGCACGCCGTGGGGGTCGGACTCAATGCGGAGGGGCCGTCAGCGTCGGGGCTCCTCGTGCTGGGCCTTGCCACCGTGCTCGGCATCGTCGGGTTCCTCGACGATTTCCTCAAGGTCCGCAAGCAACGCAACCTGGGATTGAACAAGACGGCGAAGACCGTGGGGCAGCTCGTCGCCGCCGTGATCTTCGCCGTGCTGGTGCTGCGCTGGGTGTACACCGAGGGCGACGCGGCGCTGTCGTACGTGCGCGACATCGACACGGTCACGATGAACGGCATCGTGTTCGTCATCTTCTGTCTCGTGCTGGTCAGCGCCTGGTCCAATGCGGTCAACTTCACGGACGGGCTCGACGGTCTGGCCGCCGGCGCCATGGCGATGGTGCTGGGCGCCTACGTCATCATCACGTTCTGGCAGTACCGCAACGCCTGTTCACGCACCGACGCGGCCGTGGGCTGCTACCACGTGGACCAGCCGCTGGACCTGGCGCTGATCGCCGTGGCGGCGGGCGCCGCGTGCCTCGGATTCCTGTGGTGGAATGCGGCGCCGGCGAAGATCTTCATGGGGGACACCGGGTCGCTGGCACTCGGCGGGCTGGTCGCGGGCCTGTCGGTGACCACCAAGACCGAACTGCTCGCGGTGGTGCTCGGCGCCTTGTTCGTCGCCGAGGCCGCTTCGGTGGTCGTGCAGATCGCCGTGTTCCGCACCAGCGGACGCAGGATGTTCCGCATGGCACCGTTCCACCACCACTTCGAGATGGGCGGCTGGCCGGAGACGACGGTGATCATCCGCTTCTGGCTGCTCGCCGGCATAGCGAGCGCGATCGGGCTGGGGCTGTTCTACGGTGAATACCTCACGGCGGTCGGTTCGTGACGGCGCCCGCGCACAGTGCCGGGGGCCCGGCCGATCCGCGCGCCCTCGCGGGAACGTCCGTGCTGGTGGCGGGGGCAGGGGTCGCGGGCTCCTCGGCCGCCCGCGCACTGCTGGACCTCGGTGCGTCGGTGACCATGGTCGACGACGGCCGTGACGGCGACGGGGCGATCGGCACCACCGAGGCGGCCGAGGGCATTGCCGGTCATTCCCTGGTGGTGATGAGCCCGGGCTGGCGCCCCGCGAACGCGCTGGCACAGGCCGCTGCCCGTGCGGGTGTCCCCGTATGGGGCGATGTGGAGCTCGCCTGGCGGTGCGACCGTGCGGGGGTGTACGGGTCCCCGCGGCGGTGGCTGGCGGTGACCGGCACCAACGGCAAGACCACCACCACCTCGATGCTGCACTCGATCCTGCAGGCGGCGGGGAGGTCGTCCTCGGCGTGCGGCAACATCGGCCTGCCCGTGCTCGATGCGCTTGCCGCGGAGCGCCGCCCCGACGTGCTCGCGGTGGAACTGTCGTCGTTCCAGCTGCACTGGGCGCCGTCGGTGGTGCCGGAGGCCGCGACCGTACTCAACGTCGCGGAGGACCATTTGGATTGGCACGGCGGGATGGACGCCTACACGCGTGCCAAGGCGCAGGTCCTGCGCGGCCGCGTCGGCGTGTTGGGGCTGGACGATCCGGGGGCCGCCGGGCTGGCGGGTCTGTCGGCTGCGGACCGGACGGTCGGCTTCCGTCTGGGCGACCCCGCCCCGGGTGAGCTGGGCGTGCATGCCGGGATGCTCACCGACCGCGCGTTCGCGGATGGGCAGGGGGCCGCGCTGATCGCCGCCGACAGGATCGTGCCCGGCGGGGCCGCGGGCATGCTCGATGCTCTTGCCGCGTCGGCGCTGGCCCGCGCGGCGGGGGTGACGCCGGAGGCGATCGCCGCGGGGCTCGGCGCCCACACCGTGGGACCGCACCGGGCGTCGACGGTCGCGACCGTCGGCGGGGTGGTGTATGTCGATGACTCGAAGGCCACCAACCCGCATGCGGCGCTGGCCTCGATCGCGGGGCGGGACCGTGTCGTATGGATCGCCGGCGGCCTCCTCAAGGGCGCTTCGGTGGACGACCTGGTGGCGGCCGTCGCGCCGCGGCTCGGCGCTGCCGTGCTGATCGGGCGTGACCGCGGTGTCCTGGCCGAGGCGCTGGCGCGACACGCGCCGGAAGTCCCCGTCACCGAGGTGGTGACGCGGGAGGATGGCAGCGTGATGTGTTCGAGCAGGCCCGTGCCTACCGGGGCCGAGGAGGCTGATCCTCGCGCCGCCACGGCGGACGAGGCGGCCGGTGTGAATGCTTCCGACGTGATGGACACCGTCGTCGGCGCGGCCGCCCGTTACGCGCGCCCGGGGGACACGGTCCTCCTGGCGCCGGCCGCCGCATCTATGGACATGTTCCGCGATTACGCCCAGCGCGGCGACCGGTTCGCCGCAGCCGTCACGCGTCTGCGCGAGGGCAGGTGAACCGCCCGGTGTCGGGGAAGCGAACCGGGGCGGAGCGGGCCGGCACGCGGACCGGCACCGGGGGTGCGGCGGGCGCCCAGGGGCGCCGCAGCGGCATAGCTGTCTGGCTCAGCGGGCCGCTGATGTCGTTCCACCTGGTCATCACCGTCACGGCGTTGTTGACCCTGTCCGGTCTGGCGATGGTGCTGTCTGCGTCGAGCGTGGCCTCGTACAACGAGGACGGCTCGGCGTACAGCATGTTCAACAGCCAGTTGATGTACTCGATCATCGGCGCGGTGCTGTTCTACATGGCGATGCGGCTTCCGATCACCTGGCTGCGGCGCTTCGCCCCGGCGGGCATCGGTGTCGCCGTCGTTCTGTTGGCGCTGGTACTGGTCCCCGGCATCGGCGTCGAGGTCCAGGGCGCGCGGCGCTGGATCGACCTGGGGCCGTTCTCCCTGCAGCCGTCCGAGGTGATGAAACTCGTCCTGATCATCTGGGGCGCGCACATCCTCACCCGCGCCCGGACCATGCCCGGCCCGCTGGGCGATCCCCGTGTGCGTCTCATCGGCGTGTCGGTGCTGACGTTCGCACTGGTGATGCTGCAGCCGAACCTGTCCACCACGATTGCGCTGGCGATCATCGTCGCCGCGCTGCTGTGGTTCGCCGGGCTCCGGATGAAGTGGTTCGCCGTGTTCGGCGGGCTCGGCGTGGTGGCGGCCGGTGTCCTCTCGCTCACCGCCGGGTACAGGGCCAACCGCATCCAATCCTTCCTGAATCCGGGCTCGAATCCGCAGGCCGGCGGCTATCAGGCGCTGCAGGCGAAGTTCTCGCTGGCCGACGGGGGCCTGTTCGGGCGCGGGCCCGGCCAGAGCCGGGCCAAGTGGAACTACCTGCCCAACTCGCACAACGACTTCATCTTCGCGATCATCGGCGAGGAGCTCGGCCTGATCGGCTGCCTCGTCGTGATCGTGCTGTTCGTGCTGTTCGCCTACGCGGGTGTGCGGATCATGCTGCGGTCGGCGGACCCCTTCCTGCGGTTGCTGGTGGCGGGCATCACCGTGTGGACCGTCGCCCAGGCGTTCATCAACATCGGCTACGTGGTCGGGCTGCTGCCGGTGACCGGCCTGCAGCTGCCGCTGATCTCGGCGGGCGGGAGCTCGACGACGATCACCCTGGCCGCGTTCGGCTTCATGGCCAACGCTGCGCGCCACGAGCCGGAGGCCATCGCGGCCCTGCGGTCGGGCCGCGACACGCGGGTCCCGCCGTTCCTGCGGCTGCCGCCGCCGGAGCCGTACCGCCCCGAACGCGGAGCTGCCGTCCGGACGGCCACGCGCGGGGAGCGTGCGCGTCGCGCCCAGCAGCAGATGGCCCGGCGGCGGGCGGCCGACGGCGCCCGCATGGGCGCACCGCGGACCGGGGCCGGACGCGGTGCGCAGACCGCCCGCCATCCCGGCGCCCCCCGGTCGGGCTCGCGCGGAACAGGACACCGCGGCGCGGGCTCCGGCCGGAGCGGCGCGCCGCGCGGGCACGGCCGCGGCGGACGCACCGGCGGACACCGGGGCGGGGGAACGCCGTATCGTCGGAATGGAACGCCCACGACCGGGCTCGGTGATCCGCGCGGATCCGCGGCGGACGGGCCCCGGGGCGGCCACCCGCGTCCGCGCGCAACGCGGGCCGGGTATCAGGGTCCGAGCAGCAGGAAGCGAGGAGATCGGTGGTGACCGGATCGGATTCCAGGTTGTCCGTCGTGGTGGCGGGTGGCGGGACGGCCGGGCACATCGAGCCCGCTCTGGCGGTGGCGGACGCGGTGGCCGAGCTCGAGCCCGGGTCACGCATCACCGTGCTCGGGACGGAGCGCGGCCTCGACACCACGCTCGTGCCGGAGCGCGGCTACCCCCTCGAGCTCATCCCCCCGGTGCCGCTGCCGCGCAAACCCAGCGGCGACGTCGCCCGCCTCCCGGGACGGGTGCGGCAGGCGGTGCGCAGGACCCGGGCGATCCTCGACAGCAAGCAGGCCGACGTCGTAGTGGGCTTCGGGGGTTATGTGGCACTGCCCGCATACCTCGCGGCCCGGCCCGGTTTCATCGGCGGACGGCGCAGGACGCCCGTCGTCGTGCATGAGGCCAACGCGAGTGCCGGTCTGGCCAACAAGGTGGGCGCACGCGGGGCCGCGCGCGTGCTCGCGGCCGTACCGGGCACGGGGCTGCCCCGTGCCGAGGTGGTGGGCATCCCGCTGCGCAGTGCCATCACAGACCTGGACCGCGCCGCCCTGCGGGCCCAGGCGCGGGCGAGCTTCGGGCTGGATCCGGACGCCCCCACGGTGCTCGTCTTCGGCGGTTCCCAGGGGGCCCGTTCGCTCAATACCGCGGTGGCGTCCGCGGCCCGCGACCTGTCCGCCGCCGGAATCGGCGTGCTCCACGCGCACGGCCCGAAGAATTCCGTCAGCGTGGATTGCGCCGAGGGCGGCCCCGACTACGTCGCGGTGCCTTACATCACCCGCATGGACCTGGCGTACGCCGCGGCGGACGCGGTGATCTGCCGTGCCGGCGCAATGACCGTGGCGGAGGTCTCCGCAGTGGGGCTGCCCGCGATGTACGTGCCGCTGCCGCACGGCAACGGCGAACAGGAACTCAACGCTCTGCCGGTGGTCGAGGCCGGTGGGGGGCTGCTGGTCCGCGACGACGAACTGTCCGCCGGCACGGTCCTGGACAAGCTGGTGCCGCTGCTGCACGACCCGGACCGGCTGTCGGCCATGTCGCGGTCGGCGGGCAACGCGGGCCACCGCGACAGCGCCCGGCGCATCGCCCGTATCGTCCTCGACACGGCCCGCGGCGGGGCTGCGGTCCGTTCGGCGGCGGGCACGGCGCCCGGAGACGGCGCGGACGGCGACTACGTGAGGGGGCAGGGCCGGTGAGCTCTGATACGGGGCACAGGGCGGGGTTGCCGCCGCACCTCGAGCGCGTGCACATGATCGGGATCGGCGGAGCAGGCATGTCCGGCATCGCCCGCCTCCTGCTGGCCCGGGGCGGCCAGGTCTCGGGAACGGACGCGAAGGAATCGCGGGGGGTGCTGGCGCTGCGCGCGGGCGGGGCGCGGATCCGCATCGGCCACTCGGCCGCGGCGCTGGACATGCTGCCCGGCGGCCCCACCTCGGTCGTGTCCACGCTGAGTGCGATCCCGCGTGACAACCCGGAGCTCGTCGAGGCCGCCGCCCGGGGGATCGACGTCCTCCTGCGGCCCGCGGTGCTGGCGGCGCTGATGCGCGATTACCGGTCGCTGCTGATCACGGGCACCCACGGCAAGACCTCGACCACGTCCATGGCGGTGGTGGCGCTGCAGCACTGCCGCATGGACCCCTCCTTCGTCGTCGGCGGCGAGCTCAACGAGTCCGGCACCAACGCCCACCACGGCACGGGTGACGTCTTCGTCGCCGAGGCCGACGAAAGCGACGGCTCGCTGCTGCAGTACCGGCCGCAGATCGTGGTGGTCACCAATGTCGACGTGGACCACCTCGACCACTACGGGTCGCTCGACGCGTACCGCCAGGTGTTCGATGATTTCGTCGATCGCATCGTTCCGGGGGGCGTGCTCGTCGCGTGCCTGGACGACCCGGGGGCGGCCGCACTGGCCGAACGCTCACTGGCCAAAGGGGTGCGGGTGATCGGGTACAGCTCCGCGTTCGCGGACGCGCCGTACTCCGGCCCGGTGCCGGTGGCGGCGCACCTGACGGACTGGGCGCCCACGGGTGCGGGCGGCGTCGGGGGCCTGCAGCTCGCCGGCGAGGACCGGCCGCGGGCACTGACTCTGGCGGTGGCGGGTCGGCACATGGCCGTCAACGCGGTCGGAGCCCTGCTGTCGGCACGCGAGGCCGGTGCATCGGTGGACCGCGCGCTCGACGGACTCGCCGGATTCGGCGGGGTGCACCGCAGATTCCAGCTTCGGGGGGAAGCCGCCGGGGTGCGCGTCGTGGACGACTACGCCCACCATCCGACCGAGGTCGAGGCCGTGCTGCGGGCCGCGCGCGACTTGGTGGGGACGAAGGGCGACCTGAGCGGCGGGCGCGTCATCGTCGCCTTCCAGCCGCATCTGTATTCACGGACCGCGGCGTTCGCCGCCGAGTTCGCCGACGCGCTGAGCCTGGCCGATGTCGCGGTGATCCTCGACGTCTTCGGGGCGCGGGAGAAGCCGGTGGCGGGTGTCAGCGGGCTGACCATCGCGGAGAAGACCACGACCACCACGTATTTCCAGCCTGACCTGTCGGCCGCACCGGCCCAGATCGCGGAACTCGCGCAGGCCGGCGACCTGATCATCACCATGGGTGCCGGGGACGTCACGATGATGGGGCCGGAGATCCTGACCGCGATCGAGGCGGCGGTGCCCGGCGAGTCCGCGGGGAGCCGGGGCCGCCCGTGATGCGCGTGCGCCGACCGCATCTTCCGGAGCGCCGGCGCAGCCGGGTGCTGCTCGCCGGTGCCGTCGCAGCGGTCGTGGCGCTGGCGGCGGTGGCGGTGCTGTGGTTCACGCCCGCGATGTCGGTGCGGTCGGTGGATGTCACCGGACTGGACCGGCTCTCCGAGGCGGAAGTGGTCTCCGCGCTCGCGGTCGGCAAGGGCACCCCGCTGATGCAGGTGGACACCTCGGCGGCGGCGCACCGGGTGGCCGGGATCGCCCGGGTCTCCGAGGTCAGCGTGCACCGGGAGTTCCCGTCGACGCTCAGGGTGGACGTCACCGAGCGCAAGGCCGTGGCGTTCATGGACGACGGCGGCGGGCCACGGCTGCTGGACCGTATGGGCGTCGAATTCGCCGCGGAAGCGCCTCCGCCGGGGGTGCCGGAGATCACCGTCGCCGACCCCGGCGACAAGGAGCTGCTGCGCGCGGTGCTCGACACCGTGAGCGGGATGCCGCCGCAGCTGCGTGAGCAGATCGTCTCCATCGACGTGGGATCGCCGTCCGACATCTCCTTCGGCCTCCCCGACGACCGCACCTTGGTGTGGGGGAGTGTGGGGCGCAGCGACCTGAAGGCGCCGGTGGCGCTTGCCGTGCTCCAGCAGCCGGGGCAGACGGTCGACGTCTCGAGCCCCAACCTGCCGACGGTCAAGTGACGCTGCGCCGGCGGGTGGATCACGCAAACTCCGACACGGTCCGGCGCGCCTCCTGGCAACAGCGCGCGGCGGTGCATAGCGTCTCCGCATAGTTCGGTACTTGACATAACTCTAACCCTTTGGTTGAGGTTGAGGGTTTTACGCCACGGCCGCACCGGACGCTTCGGGAAGACAGACGTAGTACGAGCAACATGGAAGGCGAGAGCACATGACGCCCCCGCACAATTACCTCGCCGTCATCAAGGTCGTCGGAATCGGCGGCGGTGGGGTCAATGCCGTCA
>CAYVJJ010000002.1:0-21646 GCA_964451655.1 uncultured Mycobacteriaceae bacterium
ACGTGCCGAGCACGAACTCCTTGCTGCGGAAGGTGTCCACCGTGGAGGTGAGGGACGGGCCGTCGTGCTCGGTGACGGTGCCCGGAGCCTTGTTCTGGCGCTCGTGGATCGCCGCGGAGCGAGCGCCCAGCGCGCGCAGTACGGTCGACACCCCGTACGCGACCGCTGCGCCGCTCGCGAAGAACACGCCGATCAGGAACAAGTGGCGACCTCCGATCCCGTGTCGTCCGCCGTGGCGCCAGCGGCGGAGCGCGTGACCGCGGCTACCGCGCGTCGGCCCGACGTCGGCCGTAGTCCTTCGTGCGTGTCGATGATGGTGTGCGTGTCAGGCAGCGGTTGCCTCCACTCTAAGCGGCAACACCCGGTGAGGCCTGTCCATTCCAGTGCCGGCAGTAGCGCTGGTCACCCCCTCGTCGATGCGTACGGCGGCGGGGCGGCAGTCCCACTCCCCCGGTCCGGCGTTCCGCGGCGGGGAGGCGGCACGGGACAGCGCAGGGCAGGAGCAGCGCCGGGAAGGCATTGTACCGGCCTGTGGCCGTGCCGGGACACCGCCGCGTTCATCCGTTCGCGGGAAACGGGTGCGTCACCGGATAATGTGGGGCGGAAGCGACCGACGACGCGAAGCGACGAACACGGGGGACATACGGCTCCCCCGGGAAACCGGAGGTCCGATGTCCCCATCCGAGCCCAGCCGCGACGCGCTGGACGCGGAGGGGCCGAAGCGTGTCCTGATCACCTTCGGCCGCTCGTTCCTGTCGCTGTCCATCGCACGGCTCATCGGCTCCGCCGGCCACACCGTGCACGTGGCGGACTCGGTCCCCTTCGCGGTCAGCCGCTTCTCCAACCGCGTCAGCCGGATGCACCGCACGCCGAGGCCCAAGTACGAGCCGCTGGAGTGGGCGTTCGCGATCGCCGGGATCGTGCAGGAGCAGAAGATCGACCTGCTGATCACCGTGCACGAGGAGACGGACATCCTGGCTCAGGTGATCCGGCGGTACCCGGACCTGTTCCCGGATTCGTGCCGGCTGCTGCTCTCGGACTTCGAACTCGAGCACGCGATGCACAACAAATACCAGTACCAGCAGCTGCTGGACTCGATCGGCGTGCCCACCCTCCGGTATGCGCTGGTGCGCAGCCAGGCGGACCTGGACGCGCTGGACTTCGATTCCACCTTCGCCCTCAAGCAGGTCTACTCGCGCGGCGCCCAGGACATCCACAAGGTGTATCCGGACGCCAAGCCGCGCGACCTGGACTTCGACCCCGCGAACCCGTGGATCGCGCAGGAGTGGCTCAGCGGGGAGAAGTACTGCTCGTACTCGATCTGCCACGAGGGCAAGGTGTATGCGGACGCGCTGTATCCGGTGCACTACGCGATCGACGGGCACTCCTGCCTGAGCTACGAGCAGGTGGAGCACGAGGGCATCGCCGAGTGGATCCGCCGGCGCGTCAAGGAGCTCAACTTCACCGGCCAGGTGGGGTTCGACTTCATCGACAACCCCGAGCGCGGCCTGTTCACCATCGAATGCAATCCGCGCGCCACCAGCGGCGTGATGCTCTTCGAGCCGGAGGACCGCGTGGACCGCGCGTTCCTGGGGCTCAATGACGAGGTCATCCGGCCGCGTCCCGGGTCGGCCAAGATGCTGGGCCCCGGCATGGCCATGTACGGCTGGCGCAAGTCGTCGCTGGAGGGCAACACCTTCCGCGGATTCCTGCGGGACTTCCGGCGCACCGACGAGGTGATCACGCAGCGCGACGACCTGAGGCCCGCCTTCGCGGTGCCGCTGGCCGTCGGCAACATCCTGGCCCAGGCGGTGCGCTACCGGGTCAACGTCCCGGAGGCGTTCATGTACGAGAACGAGTGGGACGGGCGCCCGCTGCCGACGTGACGGCCGCGGATGCCCGGCCGGGCGGTCGGCACGCCGGGCCGGGCTCGAATGGACGCCGCGGCTCTACACGTCCCGGAACTCCTCGGCGGCGTCGCGGTGGGCCACGCAGAACTCGGTGATCAGCTTGGGGCTGTCGCCGGGGCCGGTGAACAGGCCGCCGTGTCCCGCGCCGTCGATCTGCACGAACTGCGCGCCCGGGATGAGGCTGGCCGTCGCCTGGCACTGCGCGGGCGGGAAGAACAGGTCGTACTCGAAGGCGAGGACCAGCGTGGGCACCTGGATCCGCGCGAGATGCTCCGGCTGCGGCTCGCGGGAGGTGATCCACTGCTGGGAGGCGGTCAGCTGGCCGCGGAAGCCGTCCGGGGTGGTCCAGCCGCCGTCGCCGTGCGAGAGGACGTCGCGCCAGCCGCCGACGGCCGCCGGCTCCTGCAGGAGGCTCGGGTGCAGGGTGGTCATGAGCTGCTCGAACACCAGGACCTCGCGCGGCACCTCCCCGTAGCGCTCGATCAGGCCGAGCTCCATCTCGCCGACGATCTCGCCGACCGGGGTCGGCTGCAGCCCGGCGAACAGCACGGCCGCCGAGACGCGCTCGGGCCGGGTGCGCAGCAGCACCTGGGTGGTGTAGCAGCCCATCGAATAGCCGACGACGATGGCGTGGTCCACGCCGTAGTGGTCCAGCACGGCCAGCGCGTCCGCGGCCATGTCGTCCATCGTGTACGGCGAAGGCGGTGCGTCGGACGGTGCCATGCCGCGGGCGTTGTAGCGGATCACGCGGAAGCCCGCGTCCACCAGCGCGGGCGCCAGCCCGCAGATCTCCCACACCATGGCGGGCATGCCCAGGCCGCCGATCAGCAGCACCACGGGCCCCTCGCCGCGGCTCCACGCGCCGAGGTTGACCCCGTCGGCGGTGGTGACCGTGTCGTGCGGGGCCAGGGTGAGCGGGGAATTCTCGGCCATCTGGGACGCCTCCTGGGCGGGTACGGGGATGTGCGGGCCTGTCGCCATACTGCCACCGGCGGGACCGGGAGCGCGTGCCGAAGCGTCGGCGGTGGCGTGACGTCGGGCACGCGGCCGGCGGGGCGGGCCGCCGGCCGCGCCTAGACTCGGCGCCATGGGTGGACGCGGGCAGCACGGGCCGGACCCGCGCACACTGCTGGGCGCCTGGCGGTTCGAGCGGGTCATCGACGACCGCCTCGCCGGCGACCGCAAGACGGTGGAGGGCACCATCACGCTGTCGGACGCGCGGCCGCGTGTGCGCTGGTCGGAGGAGGGGGTCCTGCACCTCGACGGCCAGGACCTGCCGGTGACGCGGACGATGTTCGTCGAGCCGCGTGGGGACGGCTGGTACGTGGTGTTCGAGGACGGGCACGACTTCCACCCGTGGACCACCGGCGAGCAGGTGCAGCACCTGTGCGGCCGTGACCTGTACAGCGGGCGGATCGACGTGGGGGGACGGCCGGAGGAAGCGGGGCGGCCGGAACCCGCCGCGTGGTCGGTGCGCTGGGACGTGACCGGGCCGGAGAAGGACTACACGATGACGACCTGGCTGCGGCGGTGAACAGCGGTGCTGAGCACGGGCGGACCTGGGATCAGGTCACGGGGGCGGGGCGGAACGCGATGATGCACTGGCCCAGCGGCGTCGTGCGCGATCCTGTGGGGGCGAGCCCCGCGAAGCCGGCCAGCCGCTCGTAATCGGGCACGCGCCGCTGACGGCCGCCCGCGAGCACCAGCATCCGCAGGTCCATCTCCGCGAAGTCCACGGCACCTCGTGTGTCGGCGTGGGAGTCGGCGTCGGCGGCGTTGTCGTTGGCGTTGTCGTTGTCGTTGTCGGGGCCTTCCACGGTGCCGCCCGGGTCGCCCGCACCGTCTGCGGCCCCTGCTGCGCCCCCGGCGCCGTCGGCCGTGCCGGGGCCTTCGACGACCAGCACCAGGCCGCCGTCCGGATGCACGTCGACGGCCTCGGCGCAGCGGCGGAGGACGGCGACGGCCTCCTCGTCGGGCCAGTCGTGCAGCACGTTGCTGAGCACATAGGTGACCGAGGGGGCGTCGGGAAACACCGGCAGCGGGTCGAAGAAGCTGTTCCCCACGGCGTCGCAGCGCGCGGAGAGGCCCTGGCGGGCGAGCTGCTCGCGGGCGCGCCGGGCCGTGTCGGGCAGGTCGACGACCGTGCCGCGCGCGTCGGGCACCTCCCGCAGGATCGCGGAGAGCAGAGCCCCGGTGCCGCCGCCGACGTCGACGATCCGGCCGTCGGCAGGCCACTCGAACGCGCCGACCACGTCGCGGACGTACTCCGGCGCGGAGGCCATCATCGCGTCGAATCCCTCGGCCATGTCCGGATAGGCGGACAGGTACTCCCAGAACGGCGCCCCGAAGACCTCCTCGAACGCGGGCCGTCCCGTGCGCAGGGTGTGCATGATGCCCGTGAACGCCAAGTCCATCCGGCCACCGAACCCGTCCAGGTCGAACTGCGTGACCATGCCGGACGGGTGATCGGCGCGCAGCAGCTCGGCCAGGGAGGCGTTGGCGAAGCGCTCCGCATCGGGCCTGTCGAACACGCCGCGCGCGGCGAGCAGCCGCAACACCCGCGTCAGCGCCTCCGCGTCCGTGCCGGAGGCCTCGGCCAGCTCACCGGCGGAGAGAGGGCCGTCGGCCAGCAGATCGGGGATCCGCAGCGTGACGACGGCCCGGACCGCCATGGGCGTTGCCAGGTCGACAAGGGGCGCCAGGCGTTGCCAGGCGGTGGGCTCGGGCCCGGCGGCGTGCGGTCGCATGTCGCCGGGACGGTCCGTGCTCATGCGGACTCCGGTGCGCCCGAAGGGGAGTCGACGATGATGACGTCGAGTTCGCGTGGCCCGTGCACGCCGTCGACCCTGCTCAGCTCGATGTCCACGGTGGCCGAAGGGCCGGAGACGACGGTCAGGGGGCGGGTGGGGTCCATGCGGGCCACCGTAGCGGGGAAATCGGCCGTCACGAGCCGGGCGGGCAGTACGACGATCATCGCGTCCGGCAGCAGCGACAGCACCCGGCGCCCCTGCCCCGGGCCGCCGTCGAGCACCAGCGTGCCGGAGTCCGCGGTGGCCACGGCCGCGGTGGTGATCACGGCGTCCGCCTGCTCGGCCTGCGCGGTGGTGAGCGGGGGATCGTCGGCGATCCACTCGATCCCGCCCTGCGGCAGCCATTCCGGATCGAATCCGGGCGGGGTGATGATGCGGCGCAGTCCACGGCCCTCGGCGACGGCGGACACCGTGGTGGCGACGTCGTGCGCGGCGGTCCGCCGGACGGTGGTGTGCGCACCCTCCATGCGCTCGGCGAAGAGCTCGAGCAGCGCGGGGGTGCCCGCCTCGGGGGATGCGGGCGCGTACTCGCGCGGGACCGGGACGTGCGGCAACCCGGCGGGACCGGTATGCGGTGCCGCCGCGCTGTCGGTGCCGAGCGACCGGCGGATACGGCCCAGGATCACCGCCCGGCCGTCCGGGCCCGCCGCCTCGCCGCTCACCGCGGATCACCCCCGCCTCGCGTGCCTCCGTCGGTGCGGTCCCACCAGCGGCTGAAGCTCTCCGGGGGCGGCACGTCCACGTCGCGCGTGCCGAACCATCCCATCAGGCCGGGGACCGTCGTGATCCGCCGCTCCGGCCCGCCGCGGACCACTTTGTGCGCCAGGCCCGCCAGCCGCTCGCCCAGCCCCATCGCGCCGGGGCGGTCGAACATGGCGGAGGCCGTCTTCATGGCGACCCGCTCGGGCGACGGCGGGAACCTGGGCTCCTCGTCGACCACCTTGGACCGCAGATGCGTGAGCAGGTGCGGGATGGGGATGCGCACCGGGCAGGCGTCGAAGCATGCCCCGCACAGCGACGAGGCGTACGGAAGATTGCGGTCCTCCTCGCTGTGCAGGCCCCGCAGCTGCGGCGTGAGCACCGCGCCGATGGGGCCGGGATAGACGGACCCGTACGCGTGCCCGCCGGTCCGCGAATAGACGGGGCACACGTTCAGGCAGGCCGCGCACCGGATGCAGCGCAGCGCGGCGCGCCCGTCCACGTCCGCCAGCACGTCGGTGCGGCCCTCGTCGAGCAGCACGATGTGCACGTCTTCGGGCCCGTCGCCCGCGTGCGCCCCGGTCCACATGGAGGTGTAGGGGTTCATGCGCTCGCCGGTGGCCGAGCGGGCCAGCAGCTGCAGGAACACCTCGGTGTCGCGCCAGGTGGGGATGATCTTCTCGATGCCCACCACGCTGATCAGCGTCTTCGGCATCGTCACGCACATCCGCCCGTTGCCCTCGGACTCGACCAGCATGAGCGTGCCCGTCTCGGCCACCGCGAAGTTGGCGCCGGTGACGGCCACGCCCGCGCGCAGGAACTTCTCGCGCAGGTGCGCCCGCGACGCGGCGGCCAGCGACGCGGGGTCGTCGGTCATGCCGTCGGGGGCGGGCCTGCCGAACGCCCCCATGTTCTTCTCGAAGATCTGCCGGATCTCGGCCCGGTTGCGGTGGATGGCCGGGACCACGATGTGCGAGGGGACGTCCCCCGCCAGCTGCACGATCAGCGCCGCCAGGTCCGTCTCGTAGGCGTCGATGCCGGCGGCGGCCAGGGCCCGGTCCAGGCCGATCTCCTCGGTGGCCATGGACTTGGCCTTCACCACCTCGTCGGCGCCGGCGTCCACGGCGAGCCGGGCGACGATACGGTTGGCGCTCTCCGCGTCCGGGGCCCAGTGGACGGTGGCGCCCGCGGCGGTGGCGGCCTCCTCGAACTGCAGCAGGTACGAGTCCAGGTGGGTCAGGGTCTCGTCCTTGATCGCCTCCGCGGCGAGCCGCAGCTGTTCCCAGTCGTCCCGCTCGGCCACCAGCGCGTCCCGTTTGTCACGGATGGTGCGGGTGGCCTTGTGCAGGTTGTGGCGCTGCTGCGAGTCGCGCAGGGCACGTGCCGCGGCCTCCGGGAACGGGGGCACGCCCAGGAACCGGCGTTGGGGCGGGGTGATCGTGCCCGCGGCGGCCACGCGCTCGTCGGCGGAGTGCCGATCGGTGGTGTCGTCGCGGCCGGCGGTGTCGGGCCGGCCGGTGGTGCTCTGTCGCCCGCGGGAGCTCATCGCACCGCCCTCCCCTGGCCGACCTCGGAGCCCTGGGCGAACGCGCGGGTGGGCCGGTCGACGGCGCGGACCGCGCCACCGGTGCCCAGCGGCTCCTCGCGCGTCGAGGCGAGGATCTCCGCGTAGTGCAGCGGGAGCATCGGCGTGCGGTCGCGCGAGAGGATTCCGCCGATGTGCATCAGGCACGAATTGTCCGCGGCGGTGAGCACTTCGGCGCCGGTGCCCATCGCGTTGGCGACCTTGTCCGCACCCATCGCCACGGAGGTGTCCGCGTTCTTGATGGCGAACGTGCCGCCGAATCCGCAGCACTCCGTCGCCTCGGGCAGATCCACCAGGTCGATCCCCTCGACATTGCGCAGCAGTGTCGTCGGCCTGTCCCCGATCCGCAGCATACGCAGCGTATGGCAGGTGGGGTGGTAGGTGACGCGGTGCGGGAAGTAGGAGCCGGTGTCGGTGACGCCCAGGACGTCCACCAGCAGCTCGGAGAGCTCGTAGAGGCGGGTGCCCACCGACTCGACCCGCCGGTGCAGGCGCTGCGAGCCGGCACGGTCCGCCAGCACCGGGTAGTACTCCTTGACCATCGACGCGCACGAGCCGGACGCGGCCAGCACCACGTCGTAGTCGTCGAACACGTCGCAGAAGTGCTCGGCCAGCGGGATGCAGTCGTCCTGGTACCCGGTGTTGAAGTGCATCTGCCCGCAGCACGTCTGGTGCCGGGGGAACACCACCTCGTGTCCCAGGCGGCGCAGCAGGCGCACCATGGCCTTGCCGGTGCGCGGATACATGACGTCGTTGAAACACGCGATGAACAGTGCGATCCGCATAGGCGCCTCCCGACAGCGGTTGTCACCCGGCCGTACGGTTCCAGCCTGGCAAACCGCGCGCCAGTGCGGGGCGGGTTCGGCACCGCCGGTCGAACGCGTGGTGCTCCCGTCCCCGGCCGCCGTACGGCAGCCGGGGCAGCGGGCCTGCCGATACCGGAGGCATAGACGCCCGGTGTGCGGGTACCCGTAAACCGGGCATCCACACGAGGAGGCTGATCATGGTCGGCACTGCATCGGAAACGGACACGCGGCGGCAGGTCTCCGCGGAGGAGGCGCGCGACGTCGCCGAGCAGGCACGCGAGTCCTGGGACAAGCCGTCCTTCGCCAAGGAGGTGTTCCTCGGGCGGTTCCCGCTGGAACTGGTGCACCCGTTCCCCCGCCCGGCCGCGGACGACGTCGCCCGTACCGACGAATACCTGCAGACGCTGCGGGCGGTGTGCGAGCGGATGGACGGCCAGCGCATCGAAGCCGACGCCCGCGTACCCGACGAATATCTGCGCATGCTGGCGGACGCAGGCGCCTTCGGGCTCAAGATCGACCGCGCGCACGGCGGCATGGGCCTGTCCCAGGTGGCCTACAACCGGGTGCTGACGATGGTGGCCTCGGTGCACCCCAGCCTGGGCGCGCTGCTCTCGGCGCACCAGTCGATCGGCGTGCCCGAGCCCCTCAAGCTGGCGGGCACCGAGGAACAGAAGGCCGAGTTCCTGCCGCGCTGCGCGCGCGGCGAGGTGTCCGCGTTCCTGCTCACCGAGCCGGACGTGGGCTCCGACCCCGCGCGGCTGGCGTCCACCGCGACCCCGGTCGACGACGGCGCCGCCTACGAGCTCGACGGGGTGAAGCTGTGGACCACCAACGGCGTGATCGCGGACCTGCTCGTCGTGATGGCCCGGGTGCCCGCGTGGGAGGACTCGTCCGGTGGGCGCCACAAGGGAGGGGTGTCGGCGTTCGTCGTCGAGGCCGCGTCCGAAGGCATCACGGTGGAGCGACGCAACCGGTTCATGGGGCTGCGCGGCATCGAGAACGGAGTCACCCGGCTGCACAGGGTGCGGGTGCCGCGGGGCAACCGGATCGGGCGCGAGGGCGACGGGCTCAAGATCGCGCTGACCACGCTCAACGCCGGCCGACTCGCCATCCCGGCGATGGCTGCCGGCAGCGGCAAATGGTCCCTGAAGATCGCGCGTGAATGGTCACGTGAGCGCGTGCAGTGGGGCAAACCCGTCGGCGAGCACGAGGCCGTCGCCACGATGCTCTCGCACATCGCGGCCACCACCTACGCGCTCGAGGCGGTGGTGGAGCTGGCCGGGCAGATGGCGGACGAGGGCCGCAACGACATCCGCATCGAAGCGGCGCTGGGCAAACTGTGGTCCAGTGAGCGCGCGTGCGAACTGGCCGACATGCTGCTGCAGATCCGTGGCGGCCGCGGGTACGAGACGGCGGCGTCGCTGCAGGACCGCGGCGAGCGCGCGGTGCCCGTCGAGCAGATGGTGCGCGATCTGCGCATCAACCGGATCTTCGAGGGCTCCAGCGAGATCATGCGGCTGCTCATCGCCCGCGAGGCCGTCGACGCGCACCTCACCGCCGCGGGCGCACTGGCCGACCCCAAGTCCGACCTGCAGGACAAGGCGAAGGCCGCAGCGGGCGCCAGCGGGTTCTACGCGCGCTGGCTCCCGACCCTGATGGCCGGGATGGGCGACGTGCCGGTCGGCTACTCCGAGTTCGGGGACCTGGCTGCGCACCTGCGGTTCATCGAACGCTCGGCCCGCAAGCTCGCGCGCAACACCTTCTACGGGATGGCACGCTGGCAGGCGGCGATGGAGAACCGCCAGGCGTTCCTGGGGCGGGTCGTGGACATCGGCGCCGAATTGTTCGCGATGTCCGCATCCTGCGTGCGGGCGGAGGCACAGCGCCGGGACGACCCGGTCCAGGGCGAATCAGCATACGAACTGGCCGACGCGTTCTGCCGCCAGGCGACCGGCCGCGTCGAGTCGCTCATGCACGCGCTGTGGCACAACACCGACGGCGCCGACCGTGAGATCGCGCGCAAGGTGCTCGACGACCGCTACACGTGGTTGGAGTCCGGCATCCTGGACCAGAGCGAAGGCACGGGGCCCTGGATCGCCGACTGGCGGCCCGGGCCCTCCACCGAGGAGGACGTCGCGCGCAGGTCGGCGCGCGGGTAGGGGCGGGGTTCCCGGCGATGGGCCTTCATGCCGGGGTGCTTGTGCTGGGTGTCCGCGCGTCGGTTGTCCGCTCGCGCGTTGATTTATCCGGGGAGCTCTGGCGCGCAGTCGGTCGCCGCGCACGGGTCACCATGGCGCGCGCAGATTGTCAGACGGCTGCTCCCCGGCCGCGCGCCGGTCTTACATCCGCGCATGAGTCGCTGCCGGCCGGACCCTCCGCGCGCACCTGTTATGAGCTCCATTCCGGATCCGCGCACGGGGTGCCGCGACACGCCGGGAGAACAGGTGCGCAAGAGGAAGATCGGCGGGCGGATCCGAGATCGGTGCGCAAGAGGAAGATCGGGCGGTAGGGCGACGCCGACGGTAGGTGCGGTCCCGGGCGGGGGCGCCGGAACCCCGGTCCCTGAGAACCCGGCCTACAGCAGCCCCGCGTCGTGCATGGCGATGGCGACCTGCACCCGGTTGGTGGCGTCGAGCTTGGTGAAGCAGTGCGCGATGTGCGCCTTCACCGTGGCGAGGCTCATGTGCAGGTGTGCCGCGATCTCGGCGTTGGAGCTCCCGTGGCCGACGGCGATGGCGACATCGCGTTCGCGCTCGGTCAGCAGGGACACCTTGTCTCGTATTGCGAGCTCGCGGCCGTCGGGGGCCGAGTCGGTGACCTGCCGGATCAGCTGCGCGGTGACCGTGGGGGAGAGCATCGGTTCGCCGGCGTGCACCTTGCGGATCGCGTCGACGATGGCCGGCGGGGCGGTGTCCTTGAGCAGGAATCCGTGGGCCCCCGCGGCCAGGGCGCGCACCACGTAGTCGTCGGCGTCGAAGGTGGTCAGCACGATCACCTTGGGCGGCCGCCGCATCGACCCGATACGGGTGGTGGCGGAGATCCCGTCGAGCACCGGCATGCGGATGTCCATGAGCACCAGGTCCACCGGATCGGACCCGTCGGCGCGCTCATCGACCATGCGGCAGGCGGCCTCGCCGTCACCGGCCTCGCCGACGACGGTCAGGTCGGGCGCGCCGCCCAGGATCATGGCGAGCCCGGAGCGCACCAGAGCGTCGTCGTCGGTGATGAGAACGCGGATCGTCATGGCGGCCACGGTAGCCAGGCTTCCAGCACGAAGCGGCGTTCAGGCGTGATCCGGTGTGTCAGGTGCCCGCCCGCCAGCTCCACGCGCTCGGCGATCCCCACGAGCCCCAGCCCGGATTCCGGGGCCGCACGCGGATCGGTGCCCACACGCAGCGGGTTCTCCACGCGCAGGGCGAGCCCCTCACGCGGGGAACCGGTGAGCGTGACCGTGACCAAGGTGTCGCGGGCGTGCTTGCGCGCGTTGGTGATGCCCTCCTGTGCGATCCGGTACAGGCTGCGTCCGGTGGCGACGGGGATCCGGCTGGGCCAGTGCGTGTCCTCGAACTCCACCCGCACGCCGGCGGACCGTGCCTCCGCGATGAGTTCGGGCAGGTCGTCGGCGTCCGGCTGCGGCAGCTCGGGGAGCGCAGCGCCGGGCCCGGGTCCGGCGCGCAGTACGCCGAGCACCTCGCGCAGGTCGGTGAGAGCCTGGTGCGAGGTGTCCTGGATGATCCCGGCGGCCTTGCGCACCTCCTGAGGTTCCAGGTCCTCCCGGTAGGCGAGGGCGCCGGCGTGCAGGGTGAGCAGCGAGATGCGGTGGGCGAGCACGTCGTGCATCTCGCGGGCGATCCGTGCCCGCTCGGCGGTCCGCGCCTGCACGGTGCGCAGTTCCTGCTCGGCCTCGGCGCGTTCGGCCCGGTCCCGCAGGGTGGCGAGAAGCTCACGCCGCGAGCCGATGTAGAGGCCCCAGCCGACTGTGATGGCGACGATCGCCACCGCGATCGGCACGGAGGTCCGCCAGTCGTCCGGGTGCATGAACTCGTTGAGCCCGGCCGCCACCGCGGACAGGACGGCGACGGGGATGATCTCGCGCCATCGGCGCCGCGTCGACAGTGACATCAGCGTGAGCGTGGCCGGGCCGCCCGCACTGGCCGACGGGGCGTTGGCCAGAGCGGTGGCGGTCGCGACAGCCACGGGATACCGGCGCCGCCAGAAGCCCGCCGTCAGCGCGGCCAGCCCCAGCCCCAGATCCAGGTAGAACCACCAGCGCGCGTGCTCCCACTGCCACACGGCGAGCTGCGTCCACGCCAGTCCCGAGAACACCAGCACCAGCAGTGTGCGCCAGACGTGCGCCCAGAGCGTCAGCGGCGGCTGGTAGTCGTCGGGGTCCACGGGCCAAGACTATCGACGGAGATCAGGACCGGGGCGGTTCCAGCCACCGTGCGATCGCGTCCGCCGGGTCCTCCCGGAACAGCGCGCGCCCCCGCGCCACTTGCGCGTCCCGCTGCGGCCCGGGGCGCCGGAGCAGGTCGACGGCGCGCGCCAGCCCGGCCGGGCCGTCGGCGCGGGTGACCAGGCCGTGGTCCTCCAGGGCATGCGCGACGGGGACGCCGTGGCCGGGGATCGGCCGGTGCTCGACCACCGGCACCCCCGCCGCGAGCGCTTCCATGCACATCGATCCGCCCGCGTTGTCGATGACCACGGCGGCGCCGGCGAGCAGCGACGGCATGTCGTCGCGCCACCCCAGGGCGGTCACGCCGTCGAGTCCGGAGACCCTGCGGCGCAGTCGTTCGTTGCGGCCGCACAGCGCCACCGGCCGCACGCCCGTCGCCCCGGCCAGGACCCGGGCGGTGGCGAGGACGTCGCCGACGCCCCATGAACCTGTGGAGACGAGCGCGACGTCCCGGGTATCGACGGGACCTTCCGCCGCCGGAGGCTGCGTTTCCCGAGGGGGCGCCGTTTCCCGAGGGGGCGCCGCGCGGGTGTGTGCGGCAGGATCCCCGCCCTGCAGGAACCGCGGGTCCACCACGGGCCCCGGCGCGATCGCGTCGGCGCCGGTCATCGCCCGCACCCGGTGCGCGATCCGCTCGGACAGACAGCAGTACAGGTCCGCCTCCGCGCTCAACCACATCCGGTGGGCCACCATCTCGGTGATGACGACGACGGACGCGAACCCGCCGGAGCGCCGCCGCAGTTCGCCCACCGACTGCCCGGCCAGGTGGAACGTCGACACCACGGTGGTGGGGGCGAAGTCTCGGATGACGGGTGCCAGTGCGCGTGCCCCCAGGCGGGCCAGTGGACGTGATCGGGCCGGTCGGGCACGGCCTGCGGGCGGCCGTCCTCCGTCGGCGGCGGGTCCGCCGCGGCCGTCGGCCATGAACACCCGGTAGATCCCCGAGTACAGCCACGGCGCGTGCGCGAGGGTGCCGCCGTAGACGCCCCGCAGCGCGGGCCCCAGCCGCAGTGGCAGCAGTGCCAGAAGGTCGACGACGCGGACCTGTGCGCCGCGGTCGCGGAAGCGGTGAGCGAGCGCGCGTGCGCACTGGTCGTGGCCGGCGCCCATCCCGGCCGAGACCAGCAGTATCCGCTGTCCCTGCATGCCTACGAGCCTAGGCTGAAACCATGAAGGAGGACCCGTCGTCGATGGCGGGCGGGGTCTGCGTGGATGCGCCGGGACGCGGGCGGGCGCCGTCTGTGATCGGGGCTGCAGCCGCCGGGGTGCTGGCCGCAGCCCACGTGCTGCCCGCCGGCACCTGGCTGCCGCCGCTGCGCCGGCGTCTCGCCCCGTCGCTGTGCGGCCCCGGGGCGGCCGATCACGTGGCGCTGACCTTCGACGACGGCCCCGACGACGCCTCGACTCCGCGCTTTCTCGACGCCCTCGACGCGCTCGGGGTGCGTGCGACGTTCTTCTGCGTCGGCGAGCAGGCCCGCCGGCACCCGCAGGTGGTGCGCGAGGCGGCGGCGCGCGGACATGAGATCGCCTGCCACGGGTGGCGGCACCGCAACCAGCTCCTGCACCCCGGGCCCGTGGGGACCGAGGTGCGGGACGCCCGCGCGCTGCTCGGCGAACTCGCCGGCACGCCGCCGCGCTGGTATCGGCCGCCGTACGGCGTGCTCACCGGGCAGGGGCTGCTGGCGGCGGGACGGGCCGGGCTCACGCCGGTGCTGTGGTCGGCCTGGGCGAAGGACTGGCGGGCCGGGCTGACCGGGGACGACGTGCTGCGCGTGGCCGGGCCGGGCCTGCGCGGCGGCGCGACGATCCTGCTGCACGACGCCGACGCCTACGCGCAGCCCGGGGCCTGGCGGGCCACCCTGGCGGCGCTGCCCCGCCTGGTCGGCACGTGCCGTGAGCGGGGGCTGCGCGTCGGGACTCTCGGCGCGCACGCGGGATGAGGCGGGCCCGGCCGATGGGGACCGCCCTGGCGGCGCGGGTGGGCTACCCGCCCCCGGTGGACGCGTCGAAGGATCGGATGAGCACCCCCACCCCGGCCGCGATGAGGATCGCCGCGGGGACCGAGAGCGCGGTGTACCAGCCGCCGCGCACCTGCTCGCCGAACACCGCCACGCCCCAGACCATCGCGACGATAGGCTCGGCGGCCGTGAGGCCGGGCTGCGCGGCGATCAGCGGACCGGAGCCGAACGCCACCTGCAGCAGATAGAACGCCGCGGCGCCGGCGACCAGCAGACCGTACAGGGGCCATGAGGTGACGATCCCGGCGATCCCCCCGTCCTCGTATTCCGTCGTCATCGCCTTGGTGAGCACGGTGGTCACCCCGAAACCGGTGCCCGAGGCCAGGCTGAGCAGCGCCGGGCGGGCCAGCGAGCCGCGGGGTGCCCGCGCGCCGAGGCCTAGCAGCACTGCGATCGCCGCGACGGTGCCGCCGAGGCCCGTCGCCCAGGTGCCGGGGGACACATCGGCGGCGTCGCCCCCGTGCGGGGCCAGCAGATAGAGCAGCAGTGCCAGACCCGCGGTGATCGCGACGACGGCCGCCCACTCGCCGCGGCGCGTGCGCCGGCCGAAGACGAGGGCGGCGAAGACGAGCGTCAGCGGCAGGTCGAGCATCAACAGCGGTTCGACCACGACTATCGGGCCGCTGGCCAGCGCCGCCGCCAGCAGGACGAAACTCCCGATCATCGCCGCGAGACCCGCGAACCACAGCGGCTCGCGCAGGACGCGCAGGATCAGGCGGGGGTGGAACAGCTCGTCGGCGGGACGGCGCCGGTTGGCGGCCCGTTGCAGCACCGACGCGGCGGCGTTCACGGCGGCGGTGAGTACTGCGAGCAGGTAGACGAGCACGGCGCCGATCCGTCCGAGCTCAGTCCGGGTCGAGCTCGGCCAGGATGCCGTCGGCGGCCTTCGTGTCGTCGTAGACGGCGGCGGCCAGCCCGTCGGGTTCCACCGCGGAATCGAACGCCCGCGTCAGCACGAAGATCCCCGCCGCCATCAGCGCCGCCGACACCCCGGTGCCCAGCAGGTACAGCCCGCTGCGCACCTGCTCGCCGAACACCACCGTGCCCCAGACGATCGACACGATCGGCTCGGCGCCGGTGAGTCCCGGTTGCGCGGCGATCAGCGGACCGGAACCCAGGGCCGCCTGCAGCAGGAAGAACGCGAGGGTGCCGCAGACGATCACCCCGTACGTCTGCCAGGTCGTGGCCAGTCCCGCCCAGCCCTCGCGCTCCAGCGCTGCGGTCATCGCCTTGATCAGTGCGGCGTTGGTGCCGAACCCGGTGCCGGTGGCGATCCCCAGCAGCGCGGGCCGGGCCATCGAGCCGACCGGGGACCGGGCGGCCGCCACCATCAGTACGCCGATGGCGGCGGCCGCCGAACTCAGGCCCCACGCCCAGGTGGAGCCGGAGATGGGTTCGGCGGGACCCGTCTCGGGTGCCAGGAAGAACAACACGCCCGCGAGCCCCACCGTGATCGCCGCGATCGCACCCCACTCGGCGGGCCGGGTGCGGCGCCGGAAGGTGAAGTCGGCCGCGATCAGCGTGATGGGCAGCGTGAGCACCAGCAGCGGCTCGACGATCGAGATCGGCCCGCTGCCCAGCGCCGCCGCCAGCAGCACGAAGCTGGCGATGAGCGCGGCGATGCCCGCGAACCACAGCGGCTCGCGCAGGACCCGGATGAGCAGACGCGGGTGCAGGAGCTCGTCGATCGGCCGCTTGCGGTTGGCTGCGCGCTGCAGCACGGACGCGGTGGCGTTGGCGACGGCCGTGAGCAGGGCGAGCACGTAGACGAGCACCGGTCCTCCTCACAGGGGTCTAGGGCACCGGGCCGCGGCCGGGTGCTGCTGCGGTGGCGTCCGGCGGTTTCCGGAGTGCGACCCCTCGATTATTGCGCGGCGGGACGCGATCCCGCCGTCGGTGGCCGGTAGCCGTGGCGCGGATCGCCGCCGGGGCTGCCGCCGTGTGCGGGATCGGCGGGCGCCGAGGCTGCGAGGAAACCGCAGCGTATACCCCGGATGTCGGTTAGTCTTTCCGCCGTGGCGGAACATGGGGCAGGGAAAACACCCGGAACCGGCCGTGCGATCGGACGGGGGCACCGGAGGGGCGCGTCGGCGGTCCTCGCCGGTGTTCTGCTCACGGCTGTTCTGCTCACGGCTGCGCTGCTCGCCGGCGCCGGGAGCGCCGGGGCCGCGCCGCTACCGGTCCCCGACAACTTCTATGCCGGGGTCGAGAGGGAGATGGCGAACCCCGGCGGTTCGCTGCCCGGCTCCAACGACTACGCGTGCGAGCCGACCGCCGCGCACCCGCGACCCGTGATCCTGCTGCACGACCTGGGCGCCACCCGGCAGTCGAACTGGGCGACGTTCGTGCCCGCGCTCGCCAATGAAGGGTATTGCGTGTACGCGCTGACGTACGGCGTCGTCCCCGGCAAGGGCTTCGAGTCCGCGGGACGGCCGCTGGGAGGCACGGCCCCGATGCAGGTCAGCGCCGGTGAGCTGGCGGAGTTCGTCGACGGGGTCCTCGCCGCACCGGGCACGCGCCGCGCCGCACAGGCCGGCGTCGGCGACGGAACCGTGGACCTGGTCGGCCATGCTGAAGGCGCGCTGGTGGCGGGCTACTACACGAAGGTGCTCGGCGGCGCGGACAACGTGCACGCGCTGGTCTCGCTCGCGCCGACGTGGAAGGGCGTCGGCGAGGTGCCGGCGCAGTTCGCCGACGGACTCCCGGACCGGGTGCGCGCGGAAGCATACGATCAGATGCCGTACTTTTTGCAGATCCTGCCCGGCAGCGACTTCCTGCGTGAACTGAACGCCGGGGGCACCCCCTACGCGCCGGGCGTCGAGTACACCAACATCGTGACCCGCTACAACTGGGGCATCGACTACACCAGTGGCCTGGTGCCGGGGCCGGACGTCACGAACATCGTGGTGCAGGACGGCTGCCGGACCGACTATTCCGAGCACGACGGGATCGGTGCCTCGCCGCGTACAGTGGCCTTTGTGCTCGGTGCACTCGACCCTGCGCATCCGAGGGAGGTGCCCTGCGGGGTGATCCTGCCGTTCGCGGGCACCATGGTGGGGTAGGCCACCGTGATCGGATAGCGCCATAGCGGGACAACACCAGCGGGACAGCACCAGCGGAACAGCGCCTGGCGGCCCCGTGCCGCAGCGTGGTCGGGATGCGCCGACGCGGTGCGATGGGTGATGACCCCCACGGATCCCTGACGAAATCTCATACTTTCGGCGGTGCGGAATCAGGCTGTAGACCGATGTGCGCGGGCGCCCCGGCACGGCAGAGTGGTCCCCATGATCACCGTTGAGAACCTCACGAAGACGTACGGGGCGTTCACCGCCGTCGACGACGTCTCGTTCACCTGCAAGCCGGGCATGGTCACCGGCTTCCTCGGGCCGAACGGGGCCGGGAAGTCGACCACGATGCGGATCATCGCGGGCCTCACGCCGGCGGGCAGCGGCACGGCCACGGTGTCGGGCGTCGAGTTCGGCTCCGTCCCCAACCCGGGGACGCAAGTGGGCGTGCTGCTCGACGCCTCCGCCCAGCACGCAGGCCGCACGGGTCGCGAGATCCTGACGCTGAGCGCCATGACCATGGGCCTGCCGATGTCCCGGGTCGAGGAGATGCTGCACCTGGTCAGCCTGACCCCCGAGGAGTCCAAGCGGCGGGTGCGCAACTATTCGCTGGGCATGCGCCAGCGCCTCGGCATCGCCAATGCGCTGCTGGGAGACCCGCAGATCCTGATCCTCGACGAGCCGGCCAACGGGCTCGATCCGGCCGGCATCCACTGGATGCGCACGCTGCTGCGCGGCTACGCGGACCGGGGCGGCACCGTGCTGCTGTCGTCGCACCTGCTGCACGAGATCGAGGTCATCGCCGACGAGATCATCGTCATCGGCCAGGGACGGATCATCGCGCAGGGCACGAAGGACGAGCTCCTGCAGGCGTCGGGCGCACTGGTCCGGTCCGGGGACGACAGGGCGCTGGCGGTGTCGCTGACCTCCGCCGGCATCGCGTCGGCCCCGCACTCCGGCGGCGGGCTGACCACCGAGGCCGCGCCCGAGCAGGTCGGCAAGGTGGCCGCCGCGGCCGGGATCCCCCTGATCGAGCTGCGCCCGGCCGAGAGCGCCGGGCTGGAGGAGATGTTCCTGCAGCTCACCACCGATTCGCAGCGCGAGGGCTCCGCGCCCGCCGCGGCAACCGTAGGAGCACAGGCATGAGCACCACCGCACAGACCGCACACGCAGGGGCCGCCGGGACGGACACGGGCGCACCGGCGATCACGATCGACCGCACCGCGCCGAGCGTGCCGTTCGGCCGGCTCGTCCGGGTGGAACTGCGCAAGATGTTCGACACCCGCTCCGGCTTCTGGCTGATGATGAGCATCGGTGTGCTGGCGCTGCTGGCCACCATCGCGGTCATGGCGTTCGTCGACGGTCCCGACCTCAACTACGGAGCGTTCGCCACGGCGATCGGCGTGCCCATGGCGGTGCTGCTGCCGGTGATGGCCATCCTCTCGGTGACGAGTGAATGGAGCCAGCGCACCGGGCTCACCACCTTCACGCTGGTGCCGCACCGGGGCCGCATCATCGGCGCCAAGGCCGTCACCTCGGTGCTCGTGGGCGCCGTATCGATGCTGATCGCGCTGGCGATCGGCGCCGTCGGCAACGTGATCGGTTCGCTGATCCGCGGGGTCGACATGACCTGGGAGATGACCGTCGCGGACGTGGCCCGCGTCGTGTTCATCAACGTGCTGGGTCTGATGATCGGCTTCATGCTGGGTGTGCTGATCCGCAACTCGCCGGGGGCGATCGTCGGCTACTTCGTGTACTCGTTCGTGGTGCCGACGATCTTCGGCGCGCTCGCCGGTGCGCAGGAGTGGTTCGCGGACCTGCAGCCATGGGTGGACTTCAACTTCTCGCTCAACCGGATGTACGAGAACGCGCCGGGCGAGGCCTGGGCCACGCTGGGGGTGTCCGGCCTGATCTGGCTGGTGATCCCGCTGGCCATCGGCGTGCGGATGATCATGCGTTCCGAAGTCAAATAGCCGGGGCGGAGAACAGCACCGGCGGCCGCGGGCCCGCACTCCTCACTGGGTGCGGGCCCGCGTCGTGCTGCGACCCTTGCCTCGCTGGTTCAGTAGCGCTATGGTTCATTACATGAGTAATGAACCGATGGGCTTGGGGCGTTCCCGCGGGCGCCCGGCCCGGGACCGGGCGAGGAGGCTGACGAGATGCTGACCTCCGACCAGCCGATCTTCCAGCAGGTCGCGGAACAGATCGAGAACGCGATCATCGACGGATCCCTGGCGGAGGACGCGCAGGTCCCGTCCAGCAACGAGCTTGCGATGTTCCATCGCATCAACCCGGCCACCGCGGCGAAGGGGCTCAACACACTGGTCGCCGACGGCACCGTCTACAAGCGGCGCGGCATCGGCATGTTCGTCAGCCCCGGGGCGCGGGAGAAGCTGCGGTTCCGCCGGCGCGAGGACTACGTGGCGCGCTATCTGCAACCGGCTGTCGACGAAGCCCGCAAGCTGGGAATCTCCGCCGGCGACATCGCCCGACTCATCACCGAACTGGCGCAGGGCGGTACCGCGCGTGACGCCGTCGCCGCCACCGCCCCGAGCGACACCATCGAGGAGCAGCCATGACCACAGCGATCACCGTGGCGGGAATGGGCAAGACCTACCGTGACGTCACCGCGCTGGACGACGTCACCTTCGCCGTCCAGGAGAACACCATCTGCGGGGTGCTCGGTCGCAACGGCGCGGGCAAGACCACCGCCATGCAGATCATCACCGGCCATGCCAGGCAGAGCACCGGCACCGTCGACGTCTTCGGCCGCAGCCCCTTCGAGGACCGCGCCGCGATGTCGTCGATGTGCTTCATCAAGGAGGGGCAGCGCTACCCGGACGAGTTCAAGGTCAAGCACGTGCTGGCCAGCGCGGCCGGGCTGCTCCCCGAGTGGGACGACGCCTTCGCGGCGAGGCTGCTGGAGAGGTTCGAGCTGCCCGTCGGCCGTCGGGTCAAGAAGCTCTCACGCGGAATGCACTCGATGCTCGGGATCGTCATCGGGCTGGCCTCGCGGGCGCCGATCACGCTGTTCGACGAGCCCTACCTGGGCCTGGACGCGGTGGCCCGGCAGATGTTCTACGACGAGCTGCTGGCCGACTACGCCGAGCATCCCCGCACCGTCGTGCTCTCCACCCACCTCGTCGACGAGGTGGCCGCTCTGCTCGAGCATGTCGTGCTCATCGACCGCGGGCGGGTGCTCATCGACGACTGCGCGGAGAACCTGCGCCGCAGTGCCGTCGTGGCCACAGGGCCCACCGCGCAGATCGACGAGTTGACCCGCGGGCGTACCGAACTGCGGCGGGAGACTCTGGGCACCCAGTCGCGTGCCACCATCCGGGGCGGCTTCACCGACGGGGAGCTGGCGCGCGCACGGGCGGCGGGCGTCGATCTGGAGCCGGCCTCGCTGCAGCAGCTGATGGTCGGGGCCACCGGCCGGGAAGGACGGCAGGAGTCATGAACGCCACCGGGATCAGGGAGACCGCAGCCGACAGCGCCGACAGGACGGGGCAGCAGACGATGAACGCACACGAAGCAACCGTGGACCGCCGGACGGAGGCGCCGCGGGCGCCGGCCGCAGCGTGGACCCAGGCCGTCGAGGTCAACCGCATGAACATCCGCCAGTGGATGCTGTTCGCCCTCCCCTGGGGGATCATCATCGTGGTGGCGGGCGCGCACGCGGCGATCCTCGGCATCGTGCGCTCGCAGGGCGTCGAGATCCCGGACGAGGGCTTCAACGGGGTGGGGAGCACCCTGTTCTTCTTCTCCGTCGCCATGTTCGCCTCGATCACCACCCAGCACTTCCCGTTCGCGCTCGGACTGGGCACCACGCGCCGTGACTTCTACGCCGGGACCGCGGTCACCGCGCTCGCCACCGGCGTCGTCAACGGGGTGCTGGTGCTCGTTTTCGGGCAGATCGAGCGGGCCACCGACGGCCTGGGCGTGCACCTCGAGGTGATCTCGGTGGTGTTCCGGGTGACGGAGAACCGCGCGCTGGTGTTCTTCGGGATCGTGTTGGTGACCATGGCGTTCGCCGCGCTGGGGATGTTCTCGGGCGTCGTCTACCTCAAGTGGCGGGCCAACGGCATTTTCACGGGCGCGCTCGTCATCGCGATCCTGGCGGCTGTCGCGGCGCTGTTGATCACATGGCAGCAGGGGTGGCCGGCGGTCGGCAGGTTCTTCACCGACAGCCCCGTGGCGGCGCTGGTGCTCGGCATCCCCGTCGTGCTGGGGGCGCTGCTCTTCGGCGCGGGGTACCGGATGATGCGCACCGTGGAGGTGTGACGAGCTCGGTGTG
>CAYVJJ010000002.1:21746-44970 GCA_964451655.1 uncultured Mycobacteriaceae bacterium
TTCGGCGCGGGGTACCGGATGATGCGCACCGTGGAGGTGTGACGAGCTCGGTGTGGCGAGCTCAGTGTGACGAGCTCAGTGTGACGAGTGAGCGCGTGCCTACGGTTTCGGGAGGAAAACCGTAGGCACGCGCTCACTGGTATCGGGGGCGGAGTGTCCTGTGGATGACCGAAGGCGGCCCGGAGCCCGATCACGGCACACTCGGGGGCATGGGGGGATCGAACGGTCTGCTGCTCGCGTCGGAGCATTCCGGGTCGGAACGTCAGCTCAGAAAGTGCGTCCGACTGCATCGGGGCGTCTACGCGGAGCGGGGTGTGCAGGTCGATGCGGAAGTGCGGGCGCGAGCGGCGTGGCTGTACTCGGGTGGAGCAGCAGTGCTCGCCGGCAGGTCGGCGGCCGCCGTGCATGGAACTCGATACCTCGACCCACACGCGCATGCCGAACTGATCCGTCCCCGGTCGGCCAGTAAGCGCACCAGCGGTGCCTTGGTGGTGCACAACGAGGATCTGATGCCGGCGGAGATCGGATGCGTCCAGGGCATGCGTGTCACCTCGCCTGCGCGCACGGCGTTCGACCTGGGCCGTCGGATCCCGGGCGATGCTGCGGTCGTACTGCTCGATGCTCTTTTCCAGGCCACCTCGGTGTCCACCGCCGATGTGCTGCGCGTGGCGGAGTCGCACCCGCGTGCGGTGGGGTCGCCCCGATTGCGAGCGGTATTGCCGCTGGTCGACGGAGGTGCCGAGTCGCCGCAGGAGACCCGCACGCGGTTGCTGATCGTTCGCCACGGCCTGCCCGCGCCGCAGACACAGGTGAATGTGCACGACGAGGACGGAATCTTCTGCGCACGTCTCGATATGGCCTGGCCGCAGTGGAAGGTGGCCGTGGAGTACGACGGTGCCTGGCACTGGGAACAGCGGGGGCAGCGGGGCCGCGATGTGATGCGCCATGAGCGATTGACTGCCCTGGGGTGGCGGGTCGTGCGGGTGACCGCTGAACAACTGCGCACCGTCCCGGCAGCGGTGGTCGGGCGGATCCTTGAGCACCTGCGACTGGCCGGCGGCCCGTTCATGTACTGACGAGTGAGCGCGTGCCTACGGTTTCGGGAGGAAAACCGTAGGCACGCGCTTACCGGCCGCGCCCACCGCGGTTACGCGCTCAGGATCACCGAGGACCCGTGTCCGAAGAGCCCCTGGTTGGCGGTGATGCCCACGCGGGCGCCGTCCACCTGGCGGCCCTCGGCCTGTCCGCGCAGCTGCCAGGTCAGCTCGCACACCTGGGCGAGCGCCTGGGCGGGGACGGCCTCGCCGAAGCATGCGAGCCCGCCGGACGGGTTGACGGGGAGACTGCCGCCGACGGACGTGTCGCCGTTGCGCACCAGTTGCTCGGCGGTGCCGCGCTCGGCCAGGCCCAGGTCCTCGATCCAGTCGAGCTCGAGAGCCGTGGACAGGTCGTACACCTCGGCCACGTCCACATCGGACGGTCCGATGCCGGCCTCCTCGTAGGCGGAGCGGGCCAGCGCCTCCTTGTGCGTGAACTCGGGTGCCGGGGCCGCCGAGGTCGAGTCGGAGGAGAAGTACGGCATGTCCAGCCGCGTCTGCGGGAACGTGGGCGTGACCGTCGAGACGGCGTTGATCCGCGGCCCCGTGAGCCCGTGGCGCTGCGCGTACTCGACGGAGGTGAGCACCACGGCCGCACCGCCGTCGGAGGTGGCGCAGATGTCCATCAGGTGCAGCGGGTCCGCCACCACCGGCGAAGCCAGCACGTCGGCGACGGAGAACTCCTTGCGGTAGCGCGCGTACGGGTTGTTCAGGCCGTGCTTGGCGTTCTTCACCTTCACCGCGGCGAAGTCCTCCGGCGTGGCCCCGTACAGGTCGATGCGACGGCGCGCGTTGAGGGCGAAGTACGACGGGTTGGTCATCCCCATCAGCCGGAACCGCAGCCAGTCGGGGTCGTCCCAGCGTTCGCCGGCGTTGGGCTTGAGGAAGCCCTTGGGTGTGGTGTCGGCGCCGACCACCAGCGCCACCTCGCTCAGGCCGGCCAGGATCCGCGTGCGGGCGGTGTCGAGGGCCTGGGCCCCGGTGGCGCAGGCGGCGTAGGAGGTGGCCACGCGCGCGCCGTTCCAGCCGAGCGCGCTGGCGAACGTGGAGCCCGCGACGTACCCGATGTACCCGTTGCGCACGGTCTCGCCGCCCACGATGAAATCGACGTCGCGCCAGTCGATGCCGGAGTCCTTGAGCGCGTCGCGCGCGGCGGCCACCCCGTACTCGACGAACGGGCGCCCCCACTTGCCCCACGCGTGCATGCCGACGCCCGCGATGGCGACATCGTGCTTGCTCATGCCTGCTGCTCCTTCTCTGCGGCGGCTGCGCCGTCCCGGGCGCCGACCGGCTTCCAGCGCCAGATGGTCTTGACGCCGTCGTCGTCGGTGTAGAGGGGCTCGACCACCAGCTCCACCTCGGCGCCCACGGTGAGATCGTCGACCCCGTAGCCGTCGGCCACCTGGCCCATGACGACGAGGCCCTCGGGCAGCTCGACGGCGGCCAGGGCGAACGGGACGTACGGGTCGGTGGCCGGGATGTAGGGCTCCGGCGGCTGGTACTGCGCGTCGGTGTAGGACCACACGGTGCCGCGGCGGCTCAGTTCGACGTCCTCGAACGTCTCGCCGGCGCAGGCGGGGTTCCTGCAGAAGCCGGAGTCGCGGGGGAACGAGATGTTCCCGCACGCGGTGCACTTGGTGCCCACCAGTGCGGGCTGCGGGCCGGTGGTGAACCAGCCCTCCACAGCCGGGGTGGCGGTCTCGGTCATGGACAACCTCACTCCTCGGGGTGCCGGCACCCGGTCGGACCGGCGCGGAACACGTGTCAGCTTCGGCTCAGGAATCCAGGCTCTCACGGGTGCGGATCCGCGGTCACCCGCGGCTCCCGGTGTGCGGCCGGGTGCGGGCGCCCCGGTGCGCGGGGCAGCCTGCGGCCGCCGGAGGAACGCCGTCCTGCTACTGCCGTCCCGCGGCATGGTGTCCGGCACGGCGGCCGAAGAACGAGCCCTCTCCCAGCTGGGTGCCGCTGGCGTACCCCTTGCCGTCCTGCGCGATGTTCGATGCGCACGCCCCCGCGGCGTAGAGCCCTTCGACGGCGCTGCCGTCGGCGCGGAGCACCTGCGCGTCGACGGAGGTGCGCAGACCGCCGAGCGTGAACCCCGCGTACAGCGCCGTGCCCAGGGTCATGTCGAACGCGGCCCACGGGCCGGTGTCCTGCGGGGCGAGCCATTCGGGGGACTTGTGGAAGTCGGGGTCCTCGCCCCGCGCGGCGTGCGTGTTGTAGCGGTCGAGTGTGGCCGCCAGTGCGCCGTCGGGGATCTTCAGATCGTGCTCCATCTCCTCGACGGTCTCCCAGCCGTCGATGAACGGGCACAGCGGGAACTCGGGGCGCTCCATGTGCGCCTCGTCGACGATCAGATACGCCTTCTGCCCGGGCTGGTCCATGACGTAGCCGGAGGTCCGCGAGTGGTAGGAGTCCTCGGCGACGAAGCGGCGCCCCTCGGCGTTGACGATGACGCCGGTGAGCAGGATCGACGGCGGGTATACGGGCGCGGTGATGAAGGCCTGGTCCATGTGCTCGGTCGCGCCGCCCACCGACGCGCCCAGCTTGATGCCGAGGCCGTCGTCGTAGGTGCTGCCCAGCGTGTAGGGCTTCTTGGCGAGCTGCGGGACGTGCTCGTCCACCATGTCCCTGTTCATCACGAACCCGCCGGCGGCGATCACCACGGACCGTGCCTTGATCGCGCCCGTCTCGGAGAAGTGCTTCCACGCGGCGCCGGTGACGCGGCCGCCGTCGGTGATGAGCGCCGTGGCGCCCGTCTCGTACCGGACCTCCACGCCGAGCTCCTCCGCCCGGCGCAGCAGCACGTCGACGGCCATCTTCGCGCCGCCCGTGTCCCCGGGCTGGGGCACCTTGTGCCCCCGGGGGGCGGGCACGGCCTCGTCCTTGAACGGCCACACCTTCTCGTTGCCCGTGTACATCAGCCCCTCGGTGCCGGGCTGGATGACGGCCTTCTCGGGGTAGTAGCTGCGCTCGAACTCCAGGCCCAGCGACTCGATCCAGTCGAAGTGCGCCACGCTGCCCTCGCAGTATGCGCGGATCTTGGCCTCGTCAGGCTCGCGCGAGACGGCCATGAGGTACCGGAACATCTCCTCCGGGGAGTCGTCGTGGCCGGTCGCCTTCTGCACGGCCGTCCCGCCGCCGAGGTAGAAGTGGCCGCCGGCCATCGCGGTGGTCCCGCCGGCCTCCGCGGCGCGCTCGAGGACCAGCACCGTGGCCCCGCGCTCGGCCGCGCCGACCGCCGCGGCGCCGCCGGCGATGCCGAAGCCGATGACCAGCACATCGACCTCGTCGGAATAGGCGTTGACGGACTGCGCCTCGAGGGCGGTGGTGCTGGGACTGCTCATCGGGCTCCTTCGGGCGCATGGGGCGTGGCTCCACCGGACGGTGACGGTAGAACGTGTTCCATTCGCTGCCAGCCTAGCGCCCGGACAGGTGTCCGGCCAGGGGTGGCCCCCTGTCGTCGGGCCGCGGCCCGGGCCGGTGCATGGGCGTACCCCTCGCGCCGTCCATGCACGGGCCCGGTGGCGGCGCTGCCGCGATGGGCCGGTCTGTTGATGCCGCCCGGCTCATCGCGGGACCGTCAGAGCACGAGCCCCCACGGCGCATCCAGGCCCGTGATCACGGGGGTCGGCGCCGCACCGTCAGCGGTGACCGCGACCACCGACCGGGTGTCGACCGTCGCGACGTAGAGCGTCCCGCGGTGCACGGCGATCCCCGTGGGGTAGGCCAGCCCCGATGCCACGGTCTCGGGCCGGGGGGCCGGGGCGCGCAGGTCCACCCGTTCCACGGTGCCGTCCAGCCCGCGGGCGCTGCCGGACTGGGTGATGTAGAGGGCGTCCTCCCCGAAGGCGATCCGGCCGGGAAGGGTCATGCCCCCGTCGACGAGATGGTCGACCGGCGGCCGGGAACCGGGACCGTCCACTCGGGCCGAATCGATGGTGCGGACGCCTCCGGCCATCCAGTCGACGATGTACAGCCTGCCGTCGCGAAGGGCCATGCCGTTGGGGCAGTCGAAATCCCGGCTCAGGTCGATCACGTACGGGTCCGCCCCGTGGGGGTAGACGTGCAGCAGGCCGTAGAAGGTGACGACGTAGACCGCGGTCTCGTCGGCTGCGATCCCCACGGGGCACTGCAGTCCGCTGCCGACGGCCGTCGACTCGCCGCCGCCGCGGGGGAACGCGTGGACGGCGCCGTCCCCCAGGGGGGAGCTCCATGTCGTGTAGTAGATGGTGTCGCCTGCGGTGGCGACGGCCAGCGGGCGGTCCGCGGCGGGGAAGCGTTGCACGGTCATCGTGGCGGGCGCTATGGGGTCCGCGTGCGCCGCGGAGGCTCCGTCGGCGGCTACGGCGCCGGCCGGTGCGGCCCCGGCGCCGTCGGGGTGGGCGACCACGATGTCCGCGCCGGTGAAATCGGCGACGTGCAGAGTGGGGTGACGACGGTGCGGCGGAGTTCCGTACTCGGCCGACGCCGTGGCTGTCGTGGGGACGCTCATGAGGTACTCCGGATTGCTGGAACGGATTCGACCTCGACGCTAGGGCTTGAGCGCCGAAAAAGTATCCGCCAAATGACGTATTTTCCTCACCATTATATAACGATCACATAACGCAATGAGGTGAAAAGCGGTGTCCGGGTACGAGACGGCGTCAGTGGACGACCCGGCGGACGTACATCTCCAGGCGCTCGGCGATGCGCGTGTAGGTCTGATGGCCCATTCCCGCGCGCAGCAGTGCCCCGCCCCAGAGCACTTCGAGGGTCTCGAGCACCTCCGGGTCCGCCGCGCTCTCCGGATCCTCGGCGTCCGGGGACAGGGCGCGGGCGATGCGGGCACGGATGTTCAGCGCGATCCGCACCCGCAGGTGCGCGACCTCGGGATCGTCGCCCAGCAGCGAGGCGGTCACCCCGGCCGCGAACTCCGGCTCATCGGCCGCGAGCAGCGCCACATCGCGCATCACGGTCGCGACACGCTCCGCCGGCGGGCGGCCGTCGGGCCCGCCGGCGTCCGCACTGAACCGGTCCGGCAGGGCGGCGAGACGGCGCCAGAACACCTCGGCGAGCAGGTGGCTCTTGGAGGAGAAGTAGGTGTAGGCGGTGGCGGGCGCCACCCCGGCCTCCGCTGCGACGAGCCGTACCGTCAGGCCCGCATATCCGCGTTCCCGCAGCACCGTGACGGCCGCCTCGGTGAGACCGGCGACCGTCTCCGCCTGATGCGGGGTCAGCCGGCGGCGGGTGGATTCGTACTCGTATGCGGACATGTGACCAGACGCTACTGCACATGTCGCGACGGCAGTATCCACCAGCGGAAGGACCCGGTATCCACCAGCGGAAGGACCCGGTATCCACCAGCGGCAGGACACCGCCGGGGCGGCCGGAGCGCGACCCGGCCCGGCCGGTCGCCGCCGATCAGATCGGCCGGAAGTCGGAGATCCGCCATTCGCCGTCGATACGGGTCATCGTCACCTCCACGCGGCTGCCCGCCGATTCGGGTGCGGAGTCTCCGGACCGCGTCGTCTGATTCACGAACAGAAGCACACGGGCACGCGCGTCGCCTCCGGACAGCAGTGCGGACCCGACCGTCTCGGCGGACGTGCTGATCCGCTTGTCCCGGGCGGCGGGGATCGTGCGCTGCTCGACCATGCCGGCGTACCGTGCGCGGAACGGGCCCGGAGCCAGGCGTTCTTCGGCGGCGTGCAGAGTGCGTGCCGCGCTCTCCGGGCTGTAGGACAGGAGCGCGGCGGTCTGCGACTCCGCAGCCGCGACCGCGGCAGTCAGCGCCGCACGCTCCTCGCCGCCCCGGATGCTGCGGTACTGCAGCACCGCGCCGCAGACGAGTGCCACGAGCGCGACCGTCAGGAGCATCCGCGCCGCCGGCCTCATCGCACGAACTCCATCCGCGACACCACGGGCCCGTCGGGACCGTCGGCGACGGTCACGCGGAAACGGAAGGTCAGCGACTGTGTGACCGGCGGTCCGTCCTCGTCGGCGGAGGTCACCTCCTGCGTGGCGGCCACCAGCACCGTGGTCGCACGGGGGCCGGCGCCGGTGTCGGTGTCGGTGTCGGTGTCGACACCTGCGGCCACGACGGTGCCGACCGCCGACGCGCCGGCCGCGCGCACCGCCTCGGCGTACGGGGCGGCACGCTCGGCGAACCGGTCGTGGAACCCGCCCCCGGCCACGGCCAGCACGCCGGCCGTGTCGTCTTCGACCGTGCCCGGCGAGACCGTCGTCAATCCGGTGACCGCCTGCTCCGCGACCTCGACCGCGCGTGCGCGCCGTGCGCTGCGGGCGTCATCGTCGCGGGACTGGAGGCCGATGAGGACCACGAGAGTCAGCGCCGCGGCGAGCAGCAGGGCGGCGGCCAGGACCGGTATCGCGCGCCGGATCATCGTCCGCCGCCGTTGCCGCGGTCCGTTGCGGGCGGGAACGGAGGGTTGTCCCCCTCCGGCACGTATCCACGGGGGTCGTCGCACAATTCAGGGGTGGGCGCGCGTTTTCCGGGGTGTTCCGCACACGGCAGGTTCCGTGCCCCGCGGACGGCGATCCCGGCGTCCTGGGGGATCTTGCAGAACAGGTCGGACGGTGTGGCCGGGGTGTCCGTCGCGGTGGGCATACGCCACTGCCCGGGCGGCAGGTACCCGGTGAGGCACGGCGCCGGGTCGCCGAACTGCATGTGGAAGTCCACCACCGCCTTGTGCTCGTCCAGGTTGCCGTTGACGACGGTCTGGATCGCCGCGGTGAGGGGCGGGAGCAGCACCAGCAGCTGCTCGATCCCGGAGTGGTAGGTGTCCGCAAGGGCGACGCCGGCGTTCAGATTCCGCAGCAACGTCGGCAGCGCGGGCGCAGCGTCGTCGAGGACGGTGCGGACCGAATCGGCGGTGGGGGCGGACCGGTCGAAGATCGAGCGGACCTGCGCATCCGATTCCGCGAGACGGTCGGTGATCCCGGCGAGGTCCTCCGCCCAGCCGCGGATCGACGGACCCGACCGCACCTGACTGTCGAGCAGCGGCCGCGCGTCACGGAGGAGCCCCACGACGGAATCGGCGTTGCGGCCCGCGGTGTCCAGGAACTGCCGGGTGGCGCGCACGAGACGCCCGAGTTCGTCGGAGGCGCCGGCGAATCCGGTGTAGGTCTCGTCGATCAGCGTGTCCAGCGCGCCGTCCGGCACGGCGTCGAGGAGTGCGTCCGCCTGGTCGAGCACCGGCCCCACGGCCTGCGGGAGCGTCACCCGGTCCGGGCCGATCACCTGGCCGTCGTGCAGGTACGGGGCCCCGGCGGAGGCGGGGACGAGGTCGATGTACTGCTCGCCGATGGCGGACATGCTGTGCACGTTCACCGCCAGTCCCTCGGAGGGGATCCGCGCATCGTCGGGCAGTGTCATGACCGCCTGTACGCCGGTCTCGGTCAGGTGCACCTGGCGGACCCGACCGACGGTGGCGCCGCGGTAGGTGACGTTCGCGCGCTCGTAGAGTCCGCCGGTGCCGGGCATCTCGACGGTCACGGTGATGCGCCCGATGCCCAGGGCCTCGGGCACGCGCAGGTACCGGACCGTCATCAGGGTGAGCCCGATGACGGTGAGTACGACGAACACGGCGAGCTGCCACCGCACGAACCTGCTCAGCATCATGGCGGGTCCCCCTCCTCCGTCAGCGGCGCCAGCAGCGGGTCCGCGGCGTCGGCGCCCAGCCCGGCCGGGGCGCCCAGCGCGCCCTCGCCCGAGGCGGCCTGTCTGCCCAGCGGCGAACCGCGCAGCATGTCGCTCTGGATGCGCGGCACCGTCAGGTCCAGCGTCATGAACAGGTTCGAATAGTCACCCCGGATGGTGTTGTCGAGGATGTTCATCGGGAACGGGAACGTCAGGAGCACGGACAGCGAGCTGGTCAGGTCGGTCCCGGCATCGGCCAGCCGCTGCAGCACAGGGGTCAGATCGGCGACGGAATCGATGAGATCCCTGCCGCCGGCGTCGATCACCCGGCGTGCGGTGTCGCCGAACTCACCGAGCGACGTGAGGGCGGCGGTCAGGTCCGTACGCCGCTGCGCCAGCGCGTCCACGGCTCCGTCCGCGCTGACGAGCGCGCCGTCGAGAACGGAATTCTGCTCCGCGACGGTCTGCGAGAGCCGGTCGAGCCCGTCCAGCGCGGAGACGATCTGCTCGCGTTGACCGTCGAGGGTCCCCATGAGGGTGTCGAGCTGCTCCACGAGATGGCCGACGGTGTCCGCACGCCCGTCGAGGGCATCGTTCAGTTCGCCGGTGATCTCCCGCACCTGACCGAGGCCGCCGCCGTTGAGCACCAGCGACAGCGCGGAGAGGGTCTGTTCGGTCGTGGGATACGCGCCCGCGCGCTCGAGGGGGATGACGGCGCCGTCCTCGAGCCTGCCGACCGGTTCCCGGCCGGCAGGCGGGGCCAGCTCGATGTGGCTGGAACCGAGCAGCGAGGTCTGCCCGATCGACGCGACCGTGTCGGCGGGCAGCGCGGTGCCGCCGTCGATCGTCACCGTGACCTCCGCGTGCCACCCCTGCAGCTCGAGGCCGGTGATGGAGCCGACGACGACGTCGTCGACCATGACCGGGGAATTGCGGGTGATCGTGGTGACGTCGGGCATCTCGATCGTGACCGTGAACGCGCCGTCCCCGTGCCCGGCCGCCCCCGGCAACGGGATCGATTCGATACCGTTCCATTCGCACCCGGTGACGGCAACGGCGCTCAGAACGATTGCGGTGAGCATGGAGACGGGTGACGCGACGCGACTGCGACGGCGGGCACGTGGCGCATTCCGGCACTCTGCGCGGGCCGATGCCTGCGAACTCATCCCGGCAGCACCCCCAGAAGCAGATCCTGCATCGTGGAGGTCTGCGGCCGCGGGGCATCGGCGGGGCGCTCGTCCGCGGCATGGTCCGGCGCCGGCGCAGGGGGCCGGAGTTCCGGTACCGAGTCCTCCAGCCCCGGCTCACTGTAGACGACCTGCCCGGGGTCGGCGAACACACCGGTCACCGGGTTGAGCAGCAGGTCGGGGTAGTTCATCTTCAGGGTCGACAGGAACGGGCCCAGGTACTCCTTGCACAGTCGGGACGCCTCGGCCGAGTTCGCGCGGGCTGCACCGGCTATCGATCCGCACAGGAACTGGATGGGATTGGCGAAGTTGGGCACGGACAGCACACCGGTCATCGAACCCTGGGCCGGTTTGTAGATGTTGTAGAAGTTCGACATCTGCGTGGGCGCCTGGTGCAGGATCCCCGCGAGCTCGGCACTCTTGTCCGAGAGCACCTGCGTCACGTCACCGATCTCCGTGAGGTCTTCGGTGAGCAGGTCGCCGTTCCTCTCGACGAAGCCACGCACGTCGGCCAGAGCGCCGTCCAGGTTCCCGAGTGCCGAGCCCAGCAGATCGCGGTTGTCGTCGAGCACGTCGGTCACACCCGCGAGGTTGCGGTTGAACGACGTGATCTGTTCGGAACTCGACCGCAGTGCGGAGACGAACACCTGCAGATTGCGGACGATGGCGAACATGTCCTCGCGGCCGTTCGCGAGAGTGGACAGCGCGTGCGAGAGTTCGACCATGGACGCCTTGAACGCCGCGCCGCGTCCGTCGACCATCCCGGCCGCGCGGGTGATGACGGAGGCGAGTGAACCCTGACCGTCCTGGTCACCCGCGGCAGCGGTGGCCGGGTCCCCGTCGGACGGTCCCAGCGCGTCGGTCAGTTCGGCGAGCGACGCGGTGATGTCGTCCCATTCGACGGGGACACCGGTGCGCTGCACGGGGATCACGTCGCCGTCGTGCAGGCGCGGCCCGCCGTCGTACGGCGGGGTGAGTTGGATGAAGCGCGCCGCCACCAGGCTCTGCGACACGATCAGCGCCTCGGCGTCGGCCGGTACGGGGACGTCGTCGTCGATGCGCATGGTGATCCGCACCTTCGACGGCTCCGGATCGATCGCTCCGACGGTGCCGACGCGTACGCCCAGGACCTTCACGTCGTCGCCCTCGTAGATCCCCGTGGCCGAGGTGAACTCCGCGGTGATCTCCGTGCTTCCGCTGCCGGATCGCACGTACACGAGCGTCAGGGCGAGAAGCGCGCAGACGACGCCGAGCACGACGAGGCCCAGCAGCCGTCTCCTGCCGGCCGGGGCGCGGTGCACTGTGCGGGAAGCGTGCGGCGTCGCCATGCTCAATCACCCCCGTTCGGCGGGACCAGCAGGTCGATCAGCGGCGCGAGGTTGGCCTCGGGCAGCACGTTCTGCACATAGGCCAGGAAGAACGGCCCATTGGAGACGCTCTCGCCGAGTGCCCGCGAGTACGGGACGAGATTCTCGATCGCGGCGGCGATGTCGTCGCGCCGGGTGTTCAGCATGTCGAGCACCGAATCCAGCTTCTGCAGGGTCGGTGTCAGCGAGTCCTGCGTGTCGGCGACCAGACCCGACAACTGCTGTGACAGGGAGTTCACGTGGGTGATCAGCCCGGCCAGGTCGTCCCGTCGCCGTTGCAGTTCGCCGAGTATGAGGTCGGCGTCCACCAGAAGCGCGTTCATCCGGTCGCTGCGGCGTTCCAGTATGGCCGTCACGTCCTTGGCCCGGTGCAGGAGTGCACGCAGGGACTCGTCGCGTGAGGCCACGGTCCGCGACAGGCGCGAGACGCCGTCCAGCGCCCGGTCCAGGCCCGGATCGACGGCGGCCATGGTGTCCGACAGGGTCCGCAGCGACTCGTCCAATTGCGCGGTGTCGGTGGCCTCGACCGTGTCCGACAGCCGCCCGAGCGCATCGGTGAGGGAGTACGGCGAACGCGTGTTGTCGAGGGGGATGACGTCGTCGGAGTCCAGGGCGCCGGGGCCGTCCGGGGTGACAGCGAGGCCGCGTTCACCCAGCGCGGAGACCGTGGTGATGGCGGCACGGGTGTCACGTCCCAGCCGGACCGAGCGGTCCACGCTGAAGGTGACGCGCACGGAGGTCCCGCGCAGCGTGATGCCCTCGACGTCGCCGACGGGCATGCCGGACACGCTGACGTCGTCACCCACCTCGAGCCCGCCGGCTTCGGCGAAGTCGGCCTGGTAGGTGTCGGTGCCGTCGAACAGCGGCAGCCGGTCGTACTGCAGCGCCGCCACGACGGCGATGAGTGTCAGAGCGACGCCGATGAGGGCGATCGGCGCGGGATCGCGTTCCCGGAACGTCTTCACTTGGGTGCACACCTCCCCTCGTGCTGCTGGACCATCGGATACTCGAACATCTCGCCGTCGGCACCGGTGAAGCGGAACACGAGGCCGCACATGTAGAACTGGAAGAAGTCGCCGTATGAGCCTGTGCGTGAGAGCAGTTGATAGGTCTCGGGCAGCCGGTCGAGGAGATCGGACACGTTCTCCCGGTCCTGGTCGATGAGCTGCGTCGTGCGGCCGAGCTGCTCGACGGTGGACTCCAGCGGCGGCCGGATTCCGCCGATCAGCCCGTCGGCGGAGCGGGTGGCCGCGTCGATGCGGGAGACGGCTTCGCCCAACGGATCACGCTCTGCTGCGAGCCCGCTCACCAGGTCCTGGAGCCGGGTGATGACGTCGTCGAACTGGGTCCCGCGCTGCGCGACCGTGTCCAGCACGGTGTTGAGGTTGTCGATGACGCGGCCGATGACGGCGTCGGAGTCCGCCAGTGTCTGCGTGAACCGGCCGGTCTTTCCTACCAGGGACGCCAGCGACTGCCCGCGCCCCTGGAAGGTGTCGATCAGAGCGGCGGTGAGCCTGTTCACCTGGCCCGGATCGAGTGCGCGGAACAACGGCTGGAACCCGCCCAGCAACTGGTCGAGATCCAGTGCGGGAGAGGTGCGCTCGGCGGGGATCACGCCGCCCGGGGTGAGCGCGGGCCCGGCCGTCGCCATCGGCGCTGTTCTCGCCGTGCCTTCGGGCGGGAGGATTTCCAGATACCTGTCGCCGACGAGGTTCTCGTACCGCACGGCGGCGCGGGAGTCCGCGGGCAGCGGCACATCGGCGTCGACGGTGAACCGGACCGCAACGGTCGAATCCTCCTGCAGGTCCAGGCCGTCCACGCGGCCCACCTGGACTCCGGCGACCCGTACCGGCGCGCCGTCGGACATCCCCGAGGAATCGGTGAAGACGGCCCGGTACCCGATGTGCTCACCGGTGCGGAAGCGCCCGAAGACCAGCACGAGCAGTGCGAGGATCAGCAGCATCACCGTGGCGAAAGCGAGCATCTTCACGACGGATCCCGGAAAGCGGCGCCGCTCGCCGGTGTAGCGCGGACCGAACGGCCGCGGCAGCCGGCGCCGGCGGGGGTGTGCCTCGGACATCTCACCGGCCTCCCTTCGCCGGGACGCCCAGCAGGGATTCGAGCAGGGTCGGCCCGGTGAGCCGGGGCTCTGTGCGCTCCGGCGGATAGGGGTTGACCCCGGTGTCGGTCACCAGATAGGGCGCGTGTTCACCCGGGGCCAGGGCGGGGAGCCCGTAGCAACCGGGATCGGCGCTGGCGTTCACCTCGGGCAAGTGCTGCGGGTACTGGTAGAGGGGCGTCCCCGGTACCAGCCCGACGTCCAGCGACATGCCCGGGTTCGTGGTGCCGAAGGCGGGCTCGCCCCGCTTACGGGTCACCTCGAGCCCCTTGATCAGGCAGGTGTACTCGGGCGAGTACTCGGCGAGCAGCGCCGTCGTCGGCTCGAGCAGGTGCAGCATGCGGACGAGCGGCTCGCCGTTGTCGGCGAGCAGCGCCGCGCCCGAGCGCGACATCGCCGTCGCCGAACGCAGTCCCGCTCCGAGGGCCGCCTGCCGTCCGGCGATGGTGTCGGCGGTCGTGGTCCCGTGGTCCAGTGCCCTCATGAGGTCCGGCGCGGCATCCGCGTAGACCCCGGTGACGGCGGGCGCGTCCGCGATGTCCCGGGACAGTGCGGGTCCCGCCTCGGCGTTGACGCGGCCGATGAGGTCGTCCGCGGAGTCGAGGGCCTCGCCCAGGGGCGCGCCCTGGCCGCGCAGGGCGTCGGCCAGACTGCCGAGCGTCGTGTTGACCTTCTGCGGCTCCACTTCGCGGAGCAGCCCGGTCAGATTCTCGAACACGGTGTTGATCTCGACCGTCACGTGCTGCGCGTCGACGACGTCCCCCGCCGCGAGTGCGGTGCCGGACGGTCGCCCGGGCGGCAGGAACCGCACGTACTTGGCGCCGAACACGGTGGTGGCGGCGATCTCGACGCGCGCATTCCGGTCGATGTGCCGGATCCGGTCGGAGTACACGTCGAGCGCGATGTGCACACGGCCGTCGTCCGCGGGCGCGATCCGTGCGACGTGGCCCACCTCGGCGCCGCGGTACTTCACGTCCGCGTCGACGTCGAGCACCAGCCCCGCACGCTCGGCGACGACGATCACCCGTGATGTGGGCGTGAACTGCTCGCCGTAGGCCATGAGGCACACGGCGACGAGTGCGCAGAGCCCCGCGGCCAGCACGGCGGCGGCGGCCTTCCGGGGGCGCGGGCGCGGCCCCCGGCGATACGGCGGGGCGGGCGTGCGGTCGGTCATCCCCGGCTCCTAACCCGACAGGTGGAAGTCGCCGGAAGCGCCGTAGACGGCGAGGGACATCAGCAACGTGACACTCACGACCGCCACCAGGGACGCCCGCACCGCATGGCCGACGGCCCGCCCCACACCCGCGGGGCCGCCGGAGGCGGTGTAGCCGAAGTACGTGTGGATCAGCATCACGACCACGGCCATCGCGATCGCCTGGCCGAACGACCAGAGGATGTCGGAGGGCGACAGGAAGGTGTTGAAGTAGTGGTCGTACACGCCGGCGGACTGGCCGTTGAGGGTGACCGTGGCGAATCGGCTGGCCGCGAACGCGGCGACGACCGCCAGGGAGTAGAGCGGCACGATGGTGGCGAGCCCGGCGATGAGGCGGGTGCTCACCAGGTAGGGGATCGACGGTATCGCCATCGATTCGAGGGCGTCGATCTCCTCGCTGACCCGCATCGCGCCGAGCTGCGCCGTGGACCCGGCACCGATGGTGGCGGCCAGACCGATCCCCGCGATCACCGGCGCCCCCACGCGCACGTTGATGAACGCGGAGAGGAATCCCGTGAGCGCCTCGACGCCGATGTTGCCGAGCGAGCTGTAGCCCTGGACCGCGATGGTCCCGCCGGCGAACAGCGTGAGGAACGAGACGATGACGACCGTGCCGCCGATGACGGCGAGACTTCCGGTGCCCATGCCGATCTCGGCGATCAGACGCACCGTCTCCTTCTTGTGCAGCCGCAGCGCCGTCGGGATGTGCCGGACCGCGTCCCAGAAGAACAGGGCCTTGTCGCCGAACTCGTCGACGGACGCGGAGGTGCGGGCCGCAGCGCGTCGCGTGCGGACGAGTTTTCCGGTGGCGGCGATCGACACGGCTCAGCCCGCCGTCGCCTTGACGCCCACGGCGGTCACGATCACGTTGATGACGAACAGGCCCATGAACGCGTAGACGACGGTCTCGTTGACGGCGTCGCCGACGCTCTTGGGACCGCCGTGGACGGACAGGCCCCGATAGCACGCCACCAGGCCCGCGAGCATGCCGAACAGCCCGGCCTTCACCTCGGACACCAGCAGGTCGCCCAGACCGGTGAGCAGCGTGATCCCACTGGTGAACGCGCCCGGGTTCACGCCTTGCAGCCCCACGGAGAAGGCGAACCCTCCGACGAGGCCGATGAGGCAGACGAGGGCGTTGAGCAGCAGGGCCACGAACACCGATGCCCACACCCGGGGCACCACGAGGCGACGGACCGGATCGATCCCCAGGACCGACATGGCGTCGATCTCCTCGCGGATCGCCCTGGCGCCCAGATCGGCGCACACCGCCGTCGCGCCGGCGCCCGCGACGATGAGCACCGTGACCATGGGCCCGATCTGCGTGATCGTCCCCAGCGCCGCACCCGCGCCGGACAGGTCCGCTGCGCCGATCTCGCGCAGCAGGATGTTGAGGATGAAGGTGACGAGCACCGTGAACGGCACCGCCACCAGGACGGTGGGGAGGGCGGACACGCGTGTGATGAACCAGGCCTGATCGAAGAACTCACGCACCTGTACCGGGCGCGAGAACGTGGACCAGACGGTGTCCAGGCTCAGCGCGAAGAAACCGCCGACGGCGCGGACCGGAGCGGAGCGGGTCGACTGCATGGTGTCACTCCGGGGCCAGGACGGTCAGCGGGAGCGACGGCCGGGCGTCGTCGAAGGCGAAGCCGGCGCCGCCGCTGAAACGGGTGAGCGCGACGTCCTCGGACTCCGGGTGCGGTTCCGCGTCGGTGCGCACCGCGAACCGCAGTGTTCCGTCTGCGGCGTCCCCGTATTCGGCTCCGGTGCCGGAGACGACGTGCGCGCTGAAACGGGGATCGACGCCGCGCACCAGTGCGTCGAGCGCGGGCGCGCCGGCGGGTGTGGTGAGCAGTGCCGGCCACGCGCCGTCGCGCACCGCCGGGGAGTCCGTCGGCAGCTCGATCACCGGCTCCGGGCCGGGGATCACGCGGGCACCGACGTACGGGAACGGTGTGAGGGCCGGGTGGACGGCGAGCACCCGGGCGAGGCCGTCGGTGTCGCGGGGCAGACTCAACGCGGCGCAGAGCCGGTCGGAGGCCACGGCGGCGATGCCCGCGCACTGGTGGACGAGGATGTCCCGGACGGCCTCGGCATCGAGCCTGCGGCGCAGGGCGTTCGCCGCCCCGAGGACGAGCATGTGGCCTTGGAGCGCGATCTCCTGGGCCATGCGGTGCAGAGCCGGCCCCGACCACGCCTGCCACGCGATGTCGGTGAGCAGCGGGCCCGCATAGTCGTCGCGTCCGCCGGTGCCGGGCACGACCGGGTCGAGCCCGATGTGCGCGGCCTCGGTCCGGTCCATCTCGGCGGCCTGCGGCGGGTAGGGCGCCGGCGGCGCGTCGTCGTCGATCGTGACCGTCCACTCGCAGTGCGGCGTGCGGTCGGCGGGCTCCCGTGGCGGGCGGTGGACAGGGCGGCAGCGGGCGTGCGGGTTGGTCGCCGCGGCGGTGCCGTCGAAGGTGGGGTCTTCGATGTCGTGGCACATGGCCGTGACGTACTCGGGGCCCATCGGCTCCACATCCAGCAGCGCGCCGCAGTGGTCGAGATGGAAGGCGCCGTGACGGCTGTCGTGCACCTCGTACCGGAAGTCCATGAACTGGGGCGGCGCGCCGATATCGAGTTGCATCCCCTTGAAGATCGTCGGCACGTCCGCGCCGGTGAACCCCAGCGCGCGTTGCATGCGCCGCGTGTAGACGGGGCTCGCGGCGAGCCATTCCTCCACCGCTACGGCCGTCATCCCCTCCCGTCCGAGGCGCGCGAGGATGTGCGGCATCGCGGCGCGGTCGATCAGGTGTCCGGCCAGCAGCAGCTCCGGCACCAGTGATGCGAGTTCCGGGCGTGGGAGCGCGGCGGTGCACGCACGCCGTCCGGTGTGCCCCTGCGCGGGCGGGGTCCGGCTCACCACAGCGCTACCGGGGCCGTGCCCAGCGGATACCATCCGGCAGGGCGTGTGCGTGCGGTGGCGCGTTCGATCCGCTTGTGCATGCCCGCGGAAAGCGCACCGTCCTGGATCATCTCCATGAACAGTGCCGAGACGTTCCCGAAATCGAAGAAGTCGCGCTGCCAGGACCATTGCCAGTCACCCGCGTAGCGGAACCAGCTGCCGCCGAAGCCGTGCACCTCGTAACGGCTGCCGTCGGCGCGGCGCGCATCGGCGACCTGCTTCCACATGCCCATCACCTCGCCGGCGGCCTCGTCCACCAGGACGCTCTGGTACGGATAGCTCCATCCCTCCAGGCCCGTCATCTCCTGGCCGAGTGCGAGTTCGCGGATCTCGTCGCGGCCGACGGCCATGAAGTCCTCGTCGGGACCGTAGTTCCATCCGTAGGTCGCGTCCTCGGTGTACATCTCCGCCAACGGCTTCCAGTCGGATTCGGCTTCGCACCTCTTGTTGGCGTCCAGCCAGCGGCGGACCATTTCGTCCAGTTCATCTCGCTCGAATGCGGTCACGGCTCCTCCTCGTTCAGGTGTGCGGCGATGCGCGGGAGTCAGTCGTCGGTGATGCTGAGCGCCTGGGTGGGGCAGTACTGGACCGCCCGCCGTACGGCGTCGTGCATCCCGTCGGGTGGAGCGTCGTCGAGGATCTCGACGGTTCCGTTCTTCGGCACACGGAACACGTCCGGTGCTTCCAGTTCGCACATGGCGTGCCCCTGGCACAGGTCGAGGTCGGCCCGGATGCGCATGGTGACTCCTTCGACGGCGTTGCGGTGCGGGTGGATCCGTGTGCGGTGGTGGGTCAGCGGGCCCTGCGCCGGTAGCGCACGCGGCACGGCTGCTCGAGCTGGACCACCATCTTCGAGTGGTCGTTGCGGTAGGTATCGGACGGTTGTGACATCTCGAATTCGTAGTCCTGCAGCAATACCGAGAAGATCGCCTTGAGTTGGAGCGTGGCGAATTGCGCTCCGACGCACCGGTGGCGCCCTGCACCGAACGGGATCCATGTCCACCGGTTCGCCAGGTCCTCCTGCCGAGGCGAGATGTAGCGTCCCGGGTCGAAGGCGTCGGGATCGGGGAAGTCCTCCGGGATCCGGTTCGACACGGCCGGTGTGGCCCCCACCAGGTCGCCCTCGGAGATCCCGTAGCCGCACACGTCGAAATCGCCGTTGGCCACCCGCAGCAGCAGGATCAACGGCGGGTGCAGCCGCAGCGTCTCCTTGATGGCGGACTCCAGCAGCGGGATCTGCCGTAATGCACCGAAACTCACTTCGGACCCGTCCGCGTAGAGCTCGTCCAGCTCCGCGTTGACCCGTGCCATGAGTTCCGGATGGCGCAGCAATTCGATGAGCGTCCAGGCGGCGGTACCCGATGTCGTGTGGTGGCCGGCGAACATCATCGAGATGAACATGCCGGTGACCTCGTCGGCGGAGAAGCGGGGCGCCCCCTCGTCGTCGCGTACGGACACGAGTACGTCCAGCAGATCCCTGTCGGAATCGGAGGCCGGCGGCGCGGCGAGGCGACCGTGCATGGACTCCTGGACCAGCTCCACCAGTCCCGCCCGGGCGGCGTCACGGCGTCGGAAGCTCTCGATGTCGGCGTGCGGGTCGACGAAGGCGATCGCGTCGGTGCCCTTCTCGAGGTCGTGGTAGAGGCGTGCGAAACGGCTGTCGAGCTCCTCGCGGAACTTCTTGCCGATCAGGCACGCCGAAGAGGTGTAGATCGTGAGCTCGGCGAAGAATTCGAGCAGGTCGATCTCACCCTCGTCGCCCCAGTCGGCCACCATCCGCTGCACCTCCGCGGAGATCGTGGCGGCATGGCCCTTCATGTGCTCGCCGCGCAGCGACTGGTTGCGCAGCATCTCCCGCCGACGTTCCGGACTGGCGTCGAAGACGACCCCCTCGCCGAAGATCGGCGTCATGAACGGGTACGCGGCGCCCTGATCCAGGTCGTTGTCCGAGGACATGAAGAAGAACTCGTTGGCCTGTGCTCCGGAGAGCAGCACGACGTCCCGGTCGGCGAGGCGGAACACGCCGACGTCCCCGCATTCCTCACGGACCCGGCGCATCAGTCCGATGGGGTCGGTCCGCAATTCCTCGAGGTGCCCGTTCTCCGCCTGTCCTCCGGAGACCCGGGGCGGGGAGGTGATCTGCGTGGTCATGTCAGTTCTCCTTCGTGGTCTGCGTCTCCAGTGGCGCCTCGGGCTGGACCTCGATCAGCGTCACGTGGGCGCCGCGGGGCGTGGTCACGCACGCGGTGACGGCGGCGGCGATATCCGATGCGCGCAGAAAGTACGGGTGCCGGGCGAACCCCCACTTCATCCAGTCCTCGAGGAGGGGGCCGGCGTCCTCGGCGCTCATGTCCATGCCCATGGACGTCTGCGTCGGGCCCGGCCGCACTGTCGACGCGCGGACGCCCGTGCCCTCCAGTTCCATCCGCAACTGGCGGCCCATCGCCTCCACCCCGGCCTTGGCGGCGTTGTAGGCGCCGGAGCGCGGCCGGGGAGCGGCGGCGACGTCCGAACCGATCAGGACGACGTCGCCGCGCCGTCGTCGGACCATGTGCGGCACGATCCCGGCGACGAGGCGCTGCGCGCCGGTCAGGTGCACATCGATCTGCGCGGCGAACGTGTCGGGGTCCGTTTCGTGGATCCGGCCCACTCGCAGATCCCCCGCGCCGGAGACGACGATCTCGACGGGTCCCAACTCCCGCTCGCCCCGCGCGATGAACCCGTTGACCGATTCCGTATCGGTGACGTCGAGGTGGGCGCCGAACGCTTCGCCGCCCGCGTCCCGGATCTTGTCCGCAATGCGCTCGCATTCCTCGGCGCGCCGCGCCCCGAGGAGCACCGGATGGCCGAGCGCGGCGAGCGCATACGCGGTGGCGGTGCCGATCCCGGAGGAGGCGCCGCTGATGAGTGCGGGCCGTCGCTGCGGGTGCGGGTCGAATCGTGGCATCGTCCGTGGCCTTTCGGGAGGGGGACCTTTCGGGAAGGGAGGGGGTCAGCGCAGCGTCACGCGCATCGGCATGGTCGCGAAACCGCGCACGTTGGTGGAGTGCACGCGTTCCGACGCGGACTCGTCGATCTCCAAGGACCGCACGGCGCCGAGCAGTTCGGTCAGCGCGATGTCCGCCTCCAATCGGGCCAGGTGCGCTCCCAGGCAGTAATGGGTGCCGACGCCGAAGCTGGCCAGGTCGGCGGAGCTGTCGCGGCCGACCCAATAGGTGTCCGGATCGTCGAATACGCGGTCGTCGCGGTTGGCGGACCCGACGAGCAGCAGCACCTTCTCCCCGGCGGGCACGGTGACGCCGTGGTATTCGACGTCCTCGACAGTGGTGCGGGCCAGCATCTGGCTCGAGGTGTCGTAGCGGAGGGTCTCCTCGATCCACGGCGGGATCATCGCGCGGTCGGCCATCGGCTTGGCCAGTTCGTCGGGGAACCGGTGCGCCCAGTAGACGGCATTGCCGAGCAGCTTGGTGGTGGTCTCGTTGCCGGCGACGACCATGAGGAACAGGAAGCCGATGATCTCCTCGTCGGTGAGGCGGTCGCCGTCCACGATCGTCCCGGCCAGGGTGGAGGTGAGGTCGTCGGCGGGCGTGCGCCGCCGTTCGGCGAGCATGTCGGTGTAGTAGACGATCAGCTCCAGGGCCGCCTCCATCGACGCCTGCGGCACGTCCTGCACCCCGTCCTCACGGTGGACCACCAGGTCGGCGAGCCTGCGGATCTCCACGCGGTCCTCTTCGGGCACGCCCATCAGCTCGGAGATCACGTCCATCGGTATGCGGCCGGCGAATTCGGCGATGTAGTCGAACTCGCCCTTGTCCAGGGCCGGATCGAGGTGCTGGTGCGTGATCTCGGTGATCCGTTGCCGCATCGTGGCGATCCGCCGTGGGTTGAACCCGCGTGAGACCAGCGAGCGCATGCGGAGGTGGCGCGGGTCGTCCATGGCCAGGAACGACATGGTCTTCGATGCGTGCGGACCGTACGCGGCGGGGTCGAGGGAGACGCCGTTGGCGTTGGAAAGGCGCGTGCTGTCACGGAATCCGGCGCGTACGTCCGCGTGCCGCGACAGTGCCCAGAATCCGAGGTCCGGATTGTGGTAGATCGGGGCCTCGTCCCGCAGCCATCGGTAGGTCGGATACGGGTCTTCGTGGAAGTCGTAGTCGTACGGGTCGAAGACCCGGTTCTGCGCCGGGTGCCGGGCGGCGGATCCGCTGTCCGCCATCGGCCGTACCGTCATGATGTCACTCCCCGTCTCGGTCGTTGCTCAGGATCAGGCCGGCGAAGGTCGCGAGCCTGTCGGCGATCTCGTAGTAGGTCTGATGCCCCGTGCCCGCGCGGACGAGGCCGCCGGCCCAGATCGTCTCCAGCGCCTCGAGTACGTCCTCGTCCGTCACCGGGTCCGCCGCGCCGTCGCTGCGCTCCGTGTCCGCGTCGCGGAGGGCCCGCGCCAGCCGGTGCCGGATGTTCGTGCCGATACGGATGCGCAGTTGGCGTACCTCGGGGTCGTCGCCCAACAGGGCGGCGGTGACCGCGGACGACAACTCGGGCTCGTCGGAGACCAGCAGTGCGACCCCGCGCATCACCGACGCGACGCGTTCGAGCCGTGAGGTTTCGCGATGCGGGGTCTCGGGCAGCGCCGCCAGGCGCCTCCAGAACGCCTCCGCCATCAGATGGTTCTTGGAAGAGAAGTAGGTGTAGGCGGTCGCCGGCGCCACGCCCGCCTCCGCGGCCACGAGCCGGATGGTCAACCCGGAATAGCCTTTGGCCCGCAGGACCGTCACCGCCGCCCGGGTGAGGCTCTCGACGGTCGCGGCCTGTTGCGGGCTGAGGCTCCGGCGCGTCGGTTCGAAGACGGACACCTGTGCGGGCGTACCGGGGGCGTATCGGTTCGCGCTCATGACGGCACTTCCGCCGCGGGATGCAGCCGTACGCGCATCTCCTTGACGCCGTTGATGAAATTGGAGCGCAGGCGGCGTGCGGGTCCGATCTGCTCCACCCGTTCGACGCGGGCGGCGAGCGTGTCGAACAGCACCCGCAGCTCCAGCCGCGCGAGATGGGTGCCCAGGCAGTAGTGCGAGCCGCCGCCGCCGAACGCCAGGTGGGGGTTGTCCTTCCGGGTGATATCGAAGCGGAACGGATCGTCGAACACGGCCTCGTCACGATTGGCGCTGGCGTAGAACATCACGACCTTGTCGCCGGCCGCCACGGCCTGATCGCCGATGGTGCAGTCGCGGGTGGCGGTGCGGCGGAAGTCCATCACCGGTGTCACCCAGCGCAGGATCTCGTCGACCGCGGTCGGCGTCAGGGACCGGTCGGACCGCAGGAGATCCCACTGTCCGGGGTGCTCCATGAGCGCGAGCATCCCCCCGGTGGCCGAGTTGCGCGTCGTCTCGTTCCCGGCGATGACCAGCAGGACGAAGAACATGTTGAACTCCATCTCGGAGAGCACGTGCCCGTCCTCGTCGGGGCTGATGAGCGCGGTGATGATGTCGTCGCGCGGATCCTCCCGCCGCTGCGCCGCCAGTTCGTTGGCGTAGAGGAAGATCTCGGCGGCGGCCATCTCGCCGTCCGCCTCGGTGGTGTGGAAATCCGGGTCCTCGAACCCGATCATCCGGTTGGACCAGTCGTACAGCTTTCCGGTGTCCTCCGGGGGCACCC
>CAYVJJ010000003.1:0-37537 GCA_964451655.1 uncultured Mycobacteriaceae bacterium
TGAGCGTCGATGCACTCGACCCCATCCCCGAACTCGACGGCGAAGCGATGATGCTCTGCGCCGCCATGTGGAGCCGCAATAGCGAGCAGAACACGGCCATCGCCAGCCTCGTCGAGGCCAGCGACTTCGAGCGCCCCGCACACGCGCTGCTGTACGCCACTTGGAAACAGCAGGTCCAGGCCGTCCGGCCGCACGATGCAGCCAGCATTGCCGCGCAGCTCGTCGATGCCGGCGCCGACGCCGCCCCGCGGACCGTGCACACCGCACTGCGCGCGATCACCACCCTCGGAGCAGAACCGAGCGCCCTCGGCGAGTACGCCGTCAACGTCGTCACCGCCGCCTACCGCCGCTCCTACCAGCGCGTCGCCGAATCCCTTGCCGACGCAGCCTCGACCGCGCCCACCGTCGACCTGTTCCCCATCATGGTCGAGCACGGGCGGCGCCAGCGCGCGGACGCGCGGCGCCTCGACACCCTGCGCCGGCACCTTGGTGCCGACATCCACCACGATCAGGAGATACGAACATGACACCGGCGGCTGCACGCCTCATCTGGACACGCCTGGACCTCGGTCTGACCATGTCGAACCTCGCCGACTGGTTCGGAGTCCACCAGAAATCCGTCAGCCGGTGGGAACGCGGCGAGCGTCCGATACCCGACGACTTCCTGCCGAAGCTCGACGAGCTCCATCACATCACCGACGATGCGATCGCCAAGCTCGACACAGCCGGAGGAACCATCACGCTTGGCGACCCCGAGGACTTCTACTCATTCTGGGACGCCTGGCCCGAATATCAGCCCCTGCCGCCGTCCTGGTGGTGGGTCGTCACCCACCGCGCCGCCGAGCGCGGCCACGTCGCCGTCGCGTACGACGAAGACGGAAAATACAGCCGCCAGCAGCACTGACCCGCCGCTCCCCCGCCGCACTCCAGGGCGGCCGGCCGCCCACGGGGGGATGCGAAGCGAACCGGCCGCCACCCCTACGACGCACGCCGCACGCCGAGGGTTCCCATGGAAATGCCCCGGCCGCTTCCCTCGGCCGAGGCACCTCCACTATAGAACATACGTTCGCATCTTGCTATTGTCGCTTCATGGTGACGATCCGCCCACACGGTGACCGGTGGATCGAGGACGCACCCCGCCGGTGCCCCAACGGACACCGGCTCGCGGCCGGCACCGTCCTCGTCGGCTGGGACTCCCTCCGTGTCATCCCTGCGCGGACCTGGACATGCCGCACCTGCGGAAAGGTCATCGTCGACGACCAGGAGTTTTAGACCCACGCTTCGTCGTGGCGTCGCGGGCGGTGATTCGTCGGGATCAGGGCCGCTGCCGCAGCAGCGCCGGCACACGCGATCCGCGAGAGATGAACGCTTGCAGGTCCGGGTCGATGTACCCGGCGATAGTCAGCACATCGGTGTAGTGACCTTGTATGTCCCCGGACCAAATGCGGTGATGGTGACCAATCCGGTTCCGGAATGCACGCAGCCGGCGCACCGGATCGCTGACCGTCGCCTGCGCCCGGTCCGGGGCGTGCGGAAACCCGCCAGCCAGATCCGGCCACAAGAACGTCTGTTTACGCGAGACCAGCTGATGCCAGAACCCGAACGACAGCTCGGAGATCACCTGCCCTGGATCGAGCGGCTTGTGGTTGTTTCGCACCCGTCGTTTGGCACCGTCGATATCGACGTATGGTTGGCGATGCCGGCCCGCCGCCTGTCCGTCGCGCCCGAGTTCGCGGGCATCGTCGAAGACCCAGTGGCCACTACGGCCCAGGCGAGAATGCCGCATCTGCATGCGGTCGTCGAGGGTGTTGCGAAGTGCGACCTCAAGGTATGACAACGATTCCCAGCAGGCGGCCGAGACGGCCACGTTCCACTCGTACAGCTCCGCGGCGCGCCGACGATCGCCATCGCAGGTGGCGAGGTAGTGCTGCAACCGCGGCCAGCTGCAATGCTGCACGAGCAAATCCCAGTCGTCCACACGTGGGCCTGTTCTATCCGGTACCATCATCAGCGAACACCCCGGAACCGTCCCTGTGGCCCCCAACTCTGGGGGCGGATCACACGGCCGGGGTTCCGCTAATTCGAGGTAGTCGCTACCGGCAGGCCCGCAACCGCATCAACGCACTCTAAATCCGGAAGCGCCCTGTTACCACTTTCATCACCGGAGCCGGCCGCGGGTGGGGCGAGTAGGTCAGTAGTCAGCGGCGAGGTCCGACTCGTACAGAGCCCTGGCGCTCTGGGCATCACGGATCGCGTCTCGCAGGTGGGGCTTGGTGATGTCAAGGACGCGCAGCGCTCCACCTGTTTCGGCCACGGATTCGATGCGGCGGAAGTCCTCCGCGAACCGGTCAGCGAAGTCGGCAAGGCCGCGCAGTTTCGGCAGCGCGTCCGAGAGGTGATGTCCGTGTGGGTCCACGAGGTCCACCGCGACAGTGCCGTCGTGGTGGGTGCCGAAGAAGAGGAAGTCCGGGCGCAGCGCCTTCCAGTCCCCCACCTCGTCCCTATAGGCCACAGCGAGGGACTCCTTCGAAGCTCGATCGGGATTTCGGTACCAGCCTTGGAAACCGGGCTGTGATGCCTCGGAGTCGAGGACCTTGCGCTCCCATTTGTTCAAGGTGATCGGGACCGTCCCGTCCGCGGATGCAAGTAGGTGCATTTCGCGGGTGGGCAGGTCCTCCTCGGAGCCGTCCGGGTGGCGAACCTTGGTGTCGGCCTGGCCGTTCTTCGGCGTGGTGAGGCTGATCGGCTCTGGCGTGGTGGACATCGACTCCAGCCCGTCGTAGTCGGCCTGGCGCTCGTCGCTCAGTCCCTTGCGGGCGACGCGGGTCTGCGTAAGCCACTCACGGGACAGTGCATCGGCTTCCTGCTCGACAGCCTGGCCGATCTCGGGCACCCGCCCTAACGACGCGACGGTGATATGGGCTTCGAGGAGGTCGTCCTCGTCAGCTTCTGGCCCGACCAAGTGATCGACGTAGGAACCGCACAACGCCGGGCTCAACACGCGGGTGGCCGTGCGGTAGTAGTCCTCGATGGCGCGCGGGTCAGCGCTGACGGAGAACGCACGGTAGGAGAGTCCTCCGCCGACCCGGCCTCGGACTTCTTCGCCCTCCATCGTGAGCACGTCCTCGCGTGCCTTGGCGATCTTGTCCTTGTACTGCACCGCGCGCCCGTCGAGGACAGCGTGGAGATGCGTGTGCGCTTGTTCCACGGCCTCATCTACGAGGTGGTCCTTCGACAGCGCTGTCGCCAACGCTGTGAGCCTGCGGATGGGCTTGACGTTCTTCTTCGGGATCGTCACCGAGGGGATGGCCGCGAACCGCTCCCACACCGCCTCGACGATGGCCGGGTTCGGATACAGCGGGATCGGGTCGAACAGCACCCTGCGGCCCAGACCACCGCCGCCGTCCTCTCCTTCGTCGGCGTCCTTGCTCGTCGCGCCCTTCATCAGCAGTTCCGCGACCCCGGTCGCGGTCTTCCGGTCAAACAGCGGCAGCAGGCAGTCCACCGAGTTCAGCAGTTCATTACCAGGGATGCGGCGGGCCAGAGGTGCCCGCATCATCCGCCCGAGCAACTGGGTGATGTGGGTGCGATCCTTGGCCGGGCGGAAAGAGACGAGTACCTCGGCGCGCGGGCAGTCCCACCCGGTGGAGATCGCGCTCTTGGCCAGCAGCACCCGAACATACGTAGCGTCCTGCACCCGCTGCGGTTCGATGTAGGGCACGATCTGCTGCCCAACGGTCAGGTCGGTGTGCTCACCGAAGACGTTCGCCACGGCGTCGTACGGCAACGCCGGCCACGCCTCGTAGATCGTGTCCAGCGTCCGCGTCAGGGTCTCCTGCGAGGGTTTGTCCCCGACCTGGACCACCAGCAGCGGACGCACTGCCTCGGTCTCGCCCTGCTCGCGTGCGTAGTCCTCCCAGGCGGTTTGGGAGGACTTGATCTTCTCCACAGCCTTGGTCAGCAGCACCGTCTCGAACGCGCCATCCTCGGCAGGGATCGACAACGCGATGTCATCCTTCAACAGACCCGAGGCCTGCACGAGCGCGGAGTCCACCTGCACTGAAGGCAACGCATCGCGGTTCTTGGCGTCCTTCATCGCCGCCTCGAAGCGTTCGACGGTGGCCGAGATGCCGAATACCACAGGCATCGGCGGCACGCTCCCCTGGCCGTTGATGAGCCGCTGCACGATGGTGGACCGCTCACGCGCGCGCGTACCCATACCCCGGTGCGCCTCATCCAGCACGAGGTAGAGAGTCAGGTCCTCATTGGCGATGGTGTTGGTGATCGTGTCGTAGATGGAGGACTGCACCTCGTCCGGGCGCGGCTCCAGACCGGGCAGCGTCGCATCACCGTTGACGTCCGGTGCGCCCTTGACTAGGCGGGAGTTCTTGCTCAACTTCTGCGTGTTGAGGAAGTAGACGTTGCCGGGACGAAACGACGGCTCGGAGAACGTCGTTGGAACCACGCGCAGGCGGTGGTCCAACTCGCTTGCCGCAGCCTGGATACGAGTACGCGACTGCTCATTCAGCGCCGGGTCGTCGGAAAACCACAGCACGACCGCGCCAGGATCGCCTGCCACATCGAACTCGTCGCTACCGAAGAACAACGACTCGATCACTGCCGCAGCCATCACGGTCTTGCCCGCACCCGTCGTCGCCGCGAGGGAGAACTGCGAGAGCGCACCGTAGCGGCGGTAGGAGTCGCGGGCACGGTCCAGGTTCCGCAGCACGTCGCGGACGGCCTCTGCCTGGTAGTCCTTCAGTGTGTAGCGCATCTACAGGCTCCGTCCCGTGTTGATCTCGAAGTTCTGGAGGTAGGACTCGTACAGACGCACCGGGACGACCCCGCTCGGCAGTTCCCGGCACACCATCTGGAAGGCGCTGTCGTCGTCCGTAACAACGAACGCGATCTCGATGCCCTCCCGGGCGCTCACCGCGGCCACGAATTCATCCGCCTGGTCCAGGTTCTCCAGCACGCCATAGGACTCGGCTACGTCCCAGCCGTCCTCCCCCAGGTCGTAGATGATCCGGCCACGCGAGCCGGCCCGCAGCCACAGCATCGGCGCGACCCGCTCGAATGCGCGGTTGTGCCGCACCGACAACGGTGACTCGTAGGTCAGCGTGAAGAACGCAGCGTTCTCCTGGAAGCCGTCCGCCATCGGGAACTCGTCGGTAAACTTGTAGTCGCCCTTGGCCGGCGTGCCCTGCGGTGTCTGGCCAGTGATGGCAGCAGTGAGGCGCGGCTTGGTGATGTAGTCGCAGATACCCAACGCCTCCCAAGCCGAATCACCGGGACGCAAGCCCTGCCTGCGGAGTCTCGTCTGTTCCCCCGCCGAGACCTCGTTATTCGTCACCGAGATGCACTGACGACGACCACCGTCCTGCCGATTCAATCGCATCACCGCGTGCGCAGTCGTCCCGCTCCCACTGAAAAAGTCCAGCACGACCGCTTGAGTATTGTCCCTTACGAAGAATCGCAAGGAATCTTCCACGGCATACAGGCTTTTCGGAAACGGAAACGACCTACCAGGTAGCAGCTGGCGCAGGAGATTCGAGCCATGGCGAGATGCGTCATGGCTCGGAAGAGTCCAGATTGATTTCGGCGTCGCGGTTTTCGTGTTGCTTGCATACTCGACGAGTGCTGCCCCTTTCGAGTCCATGCCAGTTACGACGATTTCACCGCTTTCGATCTTTCGGATCGCCCCGTCCTGTAGGTAGGAAAACGAATGGCGGTCGCTTCGCTTGTTGTATGGACCAACGCGTAGATATCCCTGCGCAAGCAGCTCACGGCAGGATTCAGCGGTCACTCGCCATCGCCCGTCCCCGCCGTCGGGACGGCTGGGAGGCCACACCGCACGCGTACCGCGAGGCACAACAACGTCGTCCGCTGCGTCCTCAGGGTGCAGCGCATCTCCCACACTGTGTACCGTCTCGGTTTCAGTGTCGACGAAGATCGGGAAGAACGCACCGGGGCCGTGTTGACGGCCGGCTTTCGCTCCGTACCGCGCGAAATCCGCCCAGCGGACCGACAGGTCCTCCGAGACATCACTTGCCTCTTTGTCGTTGTCGACCATCGATCGCGACCACTGCTGGAGTGCTGCATCACCGAAATAGACGAAATAAATGTATTCGTGCACTCGGGAAAACTCACCCGCCCCAGAAGAAATTCCCTGCGGGTTGATGATGCTACAAATAGTTTGCATCTTTGCCTCGGGGAAGGTCTGCTCCAGCAGTAGCCCCAACCTCAGGTATTCCTTGTCGTCAATCGTGACGATCAGCACCGAGTTGTCGGGATTGAGCAGCTCGCGGGCGATCGTCAGCCGCCGCTCCATAAACGCAAGCCACTTTGAATGACGGTAATCGTCATCGCTCTCGACGTAGTCGTTGTTGTATTTCCAGTCCTTCGCTCCAGTGTTGTACGGCGGGTCGATATAGACCGCATCGATGGCATGGCGATGCGTATATGTCAGCATCTCCAGGGCGTGGTAGTTCTCCGCGTTGATGACCGAGTGGAACGGCTTGTCTCCGCCTCGCTCAACTCGACCTGTCTCGACGAGGCCGGGGTAGATGCGATCCCGGAACTCCGCAACGACCACCACGTCGTCGGCGAGCGCAGACCGCGTCTCGGGCTCCTCGGCGTCGAGCTCCGCGAGATGAGCCACGCGCTGCCCGTCAGCCCGCTCGATCCGAGTCACTCGCCACAGCCGCTGGTCTCCGACCTTCGCCTCTTCCCGGGGGGGCAGCACCCGTACCTTGTCGCCGCGACGGACGGCTCTGCCGGGCAGCTCGACAGCCTCGGGCTGATGCTGCTCGAAGACGAGCCCGAAGGTGCGACGCTTGGTCAGTGCAGCGACCTCGGCTTCCAGGTCAGCGCCAAGCTGCGGGTCCGCCTTACGCGCCTGCCGCAACAGTTCCGTCAGTCTCGACACGGACGGGTCTCCTTCTTGATCATCCGTAGTACGTCTGCGCTACTTCTTCTTTCCAGACGAAACTCCTTTCCGGAGCTCCACCACGTCGCCTTCCGTCATCGCGTAAATCTTGCGTCGCCAGTTGACACTCTGATCTGCCCGGCAATGTTTTGGGTAGCCGGCATGGGGTCAGTTAGCAGGGTTGACGGCGTCGTTGTGTGAGCGTAGTACGCCGCCTCGAGCGCCGACCTGGGGTACTTGTACGTCCCGCTGACGGATAGGTCGATCATGTCGTAAGTACGGTGTTTTGCGGCCGTTTGTCACCGATGGCCGCGGGATGCTGACGACTGTGTCGGTGACGCCGTCATCTGGAGAGGCTGCTGCGCGAGCAGTCTCGAAAACCTATAGCTTTATGAGACGCAAGGCCGAGGGGCCCGCGGCCGCAGGCGACCTGGGCGGCAACGGTCCGGGAGCTGTCTTGCAAACACATATCGCAGCGATTCGTCTCAGTCGTGATGCTGTTAGGGGTTATTGAGGCATAATGGCCGGTATGAGGCTTCTCGGGTACACGCGGATCAGCACCGCCGGCCAAGACGCACGTCTGCAACTCGACGCGCTCGCTGACGCCGGGGTGCAGCGCCGCGACGTGTTCTCCGATGTCACCTCCGGGCGCCGGGCCGGCGCCGAACGTCCCGCTATGAAGAAACTCCTCGACTACGCCGAGTCCGGCGACGTGGTCGTGGTCTGGCGGATCGACCGGCTCGGCCGGTCACTGCTCGATGTGCTCTCGACGGTGAACCTGCTGCGCGACAAAGGCGTCGACGTGCGCTCGATATCCGACGGGATCGACCCGGCCACCACCAACGGCCGGCTCATGCTCGGGATGCTCGCCACTCTGGCCGAATACGAACGCGAGCTGATCACTGAACGGGTCAACGCCGGCATCGCCGCCGCCAAAGCATCGGGCACCCGGTTCGGCCGGCCCCCGGTCGACCCCGATGAGGTCGCCGAGAAGCTCGCAGTCGCGGCTGATGCCCGCCGCAAGGGCCGCACCGCCCAAGAGGCGGCCCGACTGGTCGGATGGTCACGCGCGACCCTCTACCGCCACATGCAGACCGCCGAGAGGCAGAGCATCCGTGACTAACCGCGCCGGCGGGGCGTCGTAGACCCACCCGGCGAGGCCGGTGATTCGTGGCGAGTGGAGTGGCCGCCATGATCTAGCGTTGGTTAGGTAATCGAACTGCCGCTTGCTATGCTGTGGGCGCGTACCTCACGACCGTTAGGAGGACCTCCGTGAACACTCCCCTCACTCGCCCGGACACCGACACCGTCCGCCGCGACTACCACGCCCAACTCGACCACCTCGTCGCCGAGGGCTGGCGTTTCGTCGACTTGGTGCGGGCTGGCGCGTCCGTGCACGACGCGCACGCCGCCATCGACCGCACCACCCGCGCGCCCCTCCCGCCGAACGGGCGCCTGATCCCTGTACCCACCCCAGCGTCCGGCACCGGCATCGTCGCCCTCGTGCCCTCCGGTGATCTCGCCCGATACTGCCTCGACGTGCACGGCGCGTATCTGCGGGCGTGCAGCCTCGCCCAGCCCGTCTACCGCGATGCCACCCACGTCGGTACCGACCATGCGCGGGTCGTCGACGAGGTCCGGCCAATCACCGCTCGCCTGCTCATGCCGGGCCTGCACCAGCGGGCGCCGCACACCGGGGACCCCGCTGTCGATGCCCGCCTTGCTGCCCTCTACGCGGACAGCGCACTGACCTCCGCCTGGTCGGAGGACACTGACCTGGTCCTGCTCGGCAGCCCCTTGCCGGGGGTGCACGTTCCGCTCGGCTACAACGGGAAAGGGGGTATCGCTGGCGTCCGGCACGTCGACCTCACCGACCTGCTCGCCGCCCCCCAGCTCAAAGGTCTGCCCAGCATCTGACCAGCTGGCCCCGCGAGCCACAGGTAGCCGCCGCCGTGCGGCGCGCAGCGGCCTGGGTCGATCACGCCGCTGGCGGGGCGTCGTAGACCCACTCAGACTCGTCGCGGCCCGTCCGGCGGGGCCGGTGATTCGTGGCGATCGGGGCCAGCCGGTGCAGTCCAGGAAGGCTGAACACTTTCAGCCCGAGGCCGGACCGCCACAGGCCGTGCTTGGCTGCGTGGTGCCAGTGTCCGAACAGCCACAGCCCCACCCCCGCGGCCAGCAGCCACAGGGTGCGCGTGCTCGCGCCGTCGATCACCATGCGGGCGAGCTCCTCGATCACGAGCAGTCCACCGGCGACACGCGCGAGCGCCCCGCCGACAACCCACACCACAAGCCCGGCCAGGACCACGAACGCCGCGAACTCCATGATGGCCTCCCAACCATGTCGTGCCGTGCGGGTCGTGTCTTCTGTGATATCAGCCGGCACCGACAAAACGCGGAAGCCGACATCACCTAGTCGAGGTTTCGCACGAACATCTGGTCTCCCTGCCGCCCGTCCGCGAACACCGGCAGAAGGTATTCGTTGCTCACGTCGAGAGGTTGGCCGGCCGGCCGCATGTCGCATCCGCACGACGTGTAGAAGGCGCTGAGATTGCGCTCTGTTTCGACCGCTCCATACAGACGCCAGTATCCGCAGGCCTTATATACCCGCGCCGCCGCTTCGAACAGGCTCTGGCCGACACCACTCTTTCGGTACGCCTCGTCGACGGCGAGCACATGAAGCTTCGTGAGTCTGGAGACACCGGATATGAACGCAGCCGTCATCGCCGCGTCGCCGTCTTTCATCCGGCCGAGAAGCTGCGTATTGAGATTGCCCGACGGGCCGCACAGGGCCGCGCCGACCGGCCCATCCGGTCCAACATGGGCCACTAGCACCACACGCGAGCGGATCAGGAGTGCCGACCCGTCGAGGCCGTCAGACAAGGCCCTGCCCATCAGTTCATCGTGCAGTGCCTCGGGGCCGCGGCGCAGGCCAAGGAGGATGTTCCTGCCTAGCTCTCCTGCCACGTCGTGCTCCGCCAGAAAGTCGGCCTGGCTCGGCTCCTCCGGGGGCAGTGCCATGCGCTCCCATCGTCCGAGCTGTCGAATCTCATCGGTCGAGGCCAGTTTCACCCGAATGTCGCCACGCTTGTAAACCGTAGGCAGCTTCGTGCGCTTCCGGCCGCTCACGGTGCGAGCCACAGGTAGCCGCCGCCGCCCATGCCGAACGGTTGCGTCGCGGCGACGGAGACCAGCGAGAGTCCGCGGCCGGCGGGCAGCGGGATCGTGGTCGGCCCGCCGGATACGGTCGCGTAGGTCGGAGCGCCCGGATTGATGCCGCTTAGTGCTGCGGCGTACACGTGTACGTCGCAGCCGGGGGCGGACCCGTAGGTACCGGTCGGAACGAAGTTCACGTTGACCACGTCTGGGTTGCCTGTGGTCTGCAAGTCCACGAACAGACTGCCGTAGCATTGCCCGTCCAGTGTCGGCGGCAGCAGCAAATGGTCGCCGAGTGCCGCCAAGTGAGGCGCTGGCGCCGCCGAGGCGGACGGCGCCGCGATTCCCAGGCCGGCCGCGGCCGCCACTGCCCCGAGGCTCGCCGCGAACTTGCGCATCGTCGTGCTCATGGTGTTCTCCCTCCCTAGAACAGGGTTAGTTCGGTGCCGAACCAGGCCCGAGCCACGCGCTCGGTGTCCCAGCCGTTCCGTACTGCGTCCCGCAGTGCGCGGGACCGCTGTGTGCGTTGCCGGCGCGTCAAGGCCGTCTCAGTGTTGCGGCCTTTCATAGTCATCAAGGCGAGGTTGTCGCGTTGCGTTCCGGCCACCACATGCGCTCCGGCCAGCGGCCCGTACCGCGCTAACGCTTCCCCACCCCCACGGGCGTAGGTGCGGACGCAGATCGGGTTGTCGCACAGGTGCATGGCGATCACGCTGGCGGACAGGTGACCGCCGGAGGCGAGCGCTAAGGCGTAGCGGTGTGCGCGTACCACACGGCGCGGGTGTGACCCGTACCAGAACCGCCCGTAGCCGCCGTCGTCGGCGATCGCGCCGGTGAAGACCGCGCAGTCCGTCACGCCCGGCCCGCCGACGACGAATCGGGCGAAGCGTGCCGCCTCGTCGCCGACAGTGATCGCCCGGGCGGTCACGACGCGGCGGCCTCCGTTGGGCCGTCCTCAGCCGCGGGCGCCCCGGCGGCATTGGTGCGCTTGTCGGCGGGCTCTGCTGCGCCCGAATTCTGGGCCTCGGCACGTTCGCTGCTCTTGCCGGCGGCACGGTGCAGTTCGCGGACGTCGGGCGAGGACAGGCCGGTCAGGTCGGCGATGTCGCCGACAGTCTGGCCTACGTCCCGCATCGCGGCCACCAATTCGGCGCGACGCTCGCGGACCGCGGCGGTGTCGCGCTCGTAACGTTCGTCCGCCCGCGCCCGGGCCGCGTCGCGGCGTTCACGCGCGCTTGTCAGCTTGTCCTCCGTTTTGAAGAACGCGGCGAGGTGTTCCTGTAGTCGCTTTTCGCGTTCCCGCCGCGCGGCCAGGTGCTCGGCCATTTTCTCGCGGGCCCGGGCGCGGGCTCCGGTCCGCTGTGTCGTAGATGCCACCACCGACTCCTTGCGTGTCGTGCGAGTCACTTCTGACTGTGATCTTGCCACAGCCTCTCGCTTGTTGCTGGACCACCGGTCCCCCCGTGGTGATCCAGTCTGCTCCCCTCCGCTGCGCCCTCCGTTGGACACTCACAACCGACACACCTCTTGCAAACATTTGGGTATCGGCGAATGTCCTGGTCAGAGGCGAGCGCTCTCGTCCTGTCATGCTCGGCTGACAAGCGCGCGTGTACTAAGCGATTCCAACGGCTATCGTGAGGGTCGTGATGACCCTGCACGTGCTCCACGCGGGCGACGGATACAGCTACCTGACGCGTCAGGTAGCTGCCGACGATCGTGGGCTAACTCAGGGCGAAAGACTGGCCGACTACTACCACGCACACGGCACTCCCCCGGGCCAATGGTTCGGTGCCGGCGTGGATGATCTGGCGGCGATGGAGTCCGCGACTTTAGTCGGCGGGGCATCGCAGTTGTCAGCCGGACAGGTTGTCTCCGAGGAGCAGATGAAGGCTCTGTTCGGAGAGGGTATGCATCCGAATGCCGAAGCACTGATCGCCGCGCACATCGACTCAGGGATGAGCGCAACTCTGGCGCAGAAGAACACGCGTCTCGGCCGTCCGTTCTCGTCTTTCACGAACGAGAACCGAATCACTAAGGCGCGCGATGCGGCGCGATCGGAGTGGGCCAAGGAGCACGGTCAGGAGCCGGACAAGACCCAGGTTCGGGCGATCACCGATAAGGCAGACCGCGACAGCTTCACCCAGGCTAAAGGACGTGTGCCGGTCGATTCCGGGGAGCTGCACCGATGGGTCAAGTCGGAGATGAACACTGTGCGCCAGCCGGTAGCCGGGTTCGATCTGGTGTTTACTCCCCCGAAGTCGGTATCGACGGCATGGGCCCTCGGTGACGAGGAAACCCGCCGCAGTATCGAGCGGATTCACACCGCCAACGTGCACGAAACGTTGCGGTGGATCGAAAAAGAGGCGGTGTTCACCCGCCGCGGTCGGCACGGTGAACAGGTAGACACCACCGGCATCGTCGCCACCCTGTACGAGCACTACGACTCCCGTAACGGCGACCCGAACCTGCACACCCACGCCGCGATCTCGAACAAGGTCAAAACCGAAATCGACGGGAAGTGGCGCACGATCGACGGAGCGACACTGCACCGGTATGCGGTCGCCGCCTCGCAGCGCTACAACGCGCGAGTGACCGACCAAATCGCCCGTGAGCTCGGATTCAGTCTGCACGCACGCTCGACAGGACGCGGACGCCAAGACGTGATCGAGCTCGGCGAAGTTCCGCGCGAACTGTGCGAGCACTTTTCCTCGCGGCGCCGCGAAATCGAAACCTCCTACGACGGGCTGGTTGCCGAGTTCCGCCGCACACACGGGGGGCGCACCCCGGGCCCGCGTGAGCAGTTCGCGCTGTATCAGCAGGCAAACCTGGATACCCGCGAGGCCAAGCAGGAGTCCGCGTCGCTGGCCGAGAAGCGGGAGTTGTGGCGCGATCAGGCCGCCGACTTCCTCGGCTCGCAGCGCAAAGTCAGCGGACTCGCAAAAGCCTGGTCGCGACTGTCCCCACGCAGGCGTAGCAGCGCGGACATGGCGATGCCGGCGGTGCTCGACAGCACCGCGGAGGCGGTTGTGTCGCAGATCGAAGACTCGCGCGCCACGTGGCAAGAGCCGCATGTGCTCAGCGCCATCGAGGCGCACCTGGCAGGGACCGGATTCGACACGAACAGCCAGAGGGACGCCGCTGTTAACGCGGTGGCGGCCCGCGTCTACGCGCGCTCGGTTCCGCTTCCCACACCCGCTCTCGGTGAGGTGCCGAGTGCACTGAAACGCCGTGATGGCCTGCCCGTGACCGTGCGGCACGGCAGCGCCGCGTTCACGTCTACTGCTGTGCTCGATGCAGAAGAAAAGCTCCTCGCCGCGAGTCGTGAACCGTCCGCACATATCGGTCTGGAATCCCGCACGAGTGACGCAATCGCCGCGGTGGAACAGGGCGGCGGGGCGAGCTTGAACGCCGGGCAGCGACGGCTAGTCGAGCACTTCACCGGCGCGGGAACTGTAGTGGCGGTCGGAGTCGGACCGGCCGGAACGGGCAAGACGACCGCCATGCGGGCGGCCGCCGACGCCTGGCGGGGCGAGGGCCGCACTGTGGTCGCATTGGGCCCGTCGCGACGGGCCGCCGTCGAGCTCGGCGAGTCCATCGACTCCGACGCATACACCCTCGCGAAACTGACCCGCCGGTGGCGCGGAGAGACCGGTCAGGCGGGCACGCTGCCCGAGGGAATCAGCATCAGTGAAGGCACGATGCTGCTGGTCGATGAAGCCTCCCTTGCCTCAACCAAAGACCTCGCCACCCTGACCGATATTGCCGAATCGCACGGCGCAATCGTGCGTCTACTCGGTGACCCGGCGCAGCTCGACGCCGTCGAAACCGGCGGCGCGTTCCGGCTGCTCGCCGAACGCACCCGGGCGCCGATGCTCGACACGGTCGTGCGATTCGGCGACGACCACGACCAGGCGGACGCGTCGCTGGCGCTGCGCACCGGAGACACCCGGGCGCTGGACCTGTACGTCGAACGCGGATGGGTGCACCACGGCACCGGCGCCGAGGTCCGCGGCGCAATCGTCGAAGCATATCTCGCCGACCGCGCCGCCGGTGCCTCGGCCATTGTGCTCGCCAGTACCCGCGATGACGTGGCCGGTCTCAACGCCGATATTCAGGCGATCTACCGGCGCGACGAGCTGGTTGACGGAACCCGCACGGTGCGGCTCGCCGACGAGCTGACCGCCGGTGACGGTGACACGATCATCACCCGCGTCAACGCCGATCACCTACGTCTGACCGGCGGGCGAGGCCGCGAGCGGCGCGTGTCCAACGGCGACCTGTTCACCGTCGAAGCCGTCGGCGACGGCGGGGAGCTGGCCGTGCGCAGCATCGACTCGGGCGGGCGGATCGTGTTGCCGGCCGACTACGTGGCCGCCCACACCGAACTCGGCTATGCGGCCACAATCCACCGCGCCCAGGGAATGACCGTCGACACAGCGAAGGTACTCGCCGGGCCCGGCATGGACCGCTCAGCGCTGTACGTGGCACTTACCCGCGGGCGGACGGCGAACGAGGCGTGGGTTCCCCTGGACAGCTACGTGGGACCGGACACCGAGGGCATGCACCTCGGCGAAATCCCGAACCAGCCGGCCGACGACCATGATGCGGCCCGCGCCGTTCTCGAGCGGGTCGTCACGACTGATACACACCAGAAAGCAGCGACGCAGCAGCTCGCCGACGCACTCGAAGACGCGCACGATCCACAGCGGCTACGGGAGGCATACCAGGCGGCCTACACGCGGCTTTCTGGTGACCGCGACTCCTATATCGCCGGACGAATCGACGCGTGGCTCGAAAGCCTGCCGAGCGTGATCGCGGCGACCGCCACAAGTGAAGGGCGCGCTGGACTCGTCGACAAGCTCGCCCGCGTCTACGACGCAGGCGGCGACATCGACACCGCATTGGTACGTGCTGAGCAGCGGATCGACGCCGAATGGACGCGCTCGATCCGCCGGGCGGAGAAGGACGCCCGCGCGCATGCCCGCGCCGCCGGGTCATCGACCGCAAGCGACGAGCCGATCGACAGCGAGTGGCATCACGGACTCGCCGACGCGGACGACGCAGCCAAAGCGGTCGCGTCGAAGATCACCGTTCCTAAGCCCGGCCCGGACCTACCTCCACTGCCGCCGGCGGCCGACGCAACGGATACGGAGCTACGCGCGTTCGCTGCCCGGGTGCGTGACGAACTCGAAACTCGCCAACCCGCGGCCGGCCGTGAGGCCGGGCAGGTGGCAACCATGTATGAGACCTACCAGGAGGCCCGTGCCGAACTCGATCGCGAGCGCACACGGGCAGTGCTGGTCGAGGTGTTCGGCGAGGCCGACGGCGAGCGGATGGCCGGTGAGCCGGGAGCCTGGCGGGTCGGCCGGCTCGCGGCAACGGCGCACGCGGCGGGTATCGACCCTGCCGCCGCCGTCCGCGACGCTGTTGGAGACGACCCGCCGGACACGGTTGGTCAGGTGGCCGCGGCGGCGGGGCCTGCGATTCAGCAGCAGTGCCGCAATACGCGGGCGCAGTGGCTCGACGAGCATCACAGCGTGATCGCAGAGGCCCTGCCGGTGGCAGCCGAACGGTTCGACGATCCACGGTGGGACACGATCGCGCAGCGGATGCTTGACCGGCAACACGCCACCGGCGAGACAGCGGCAGATATGGCCCGCCAGCTAGCCGCACGTACCGGGCCGGACGCTTCGGTCGGGCGGATCGACGCCGTCCTCGACACCGCGCCGCCCGTGGGCACGATCGGCTCGACGCCGACGTGGATCAGCCCCCCGCCGCTTGACGCTCACCAGGTGGACCCAGCCCTGGCGGACCGGCTTGATACCCACTACCAGGAACTCGCCGCCACCTATTCACGTCTGCGTGATGACGCGCAGAACCGCTACGGCGGCGAGGATGCGCCCGGGTGGGCCCGCGAGCTCGGGCCTCGCCCCGAGGAAGCCGACCTGGCCCGACAGTGGGATGCCGCAGCCGGGGAAGCGGACCTGTACCGGCAGGCTCATCGGGTCACCGACACCGCGAGCCTGGCCGGACCGCGGCCGGACGGACGGGCCCAGCAATACGCGCATGCCCACGTGCACGAGACCAACAGTGTGCAGCTCGATGCCCAGGCCACGCGCCAGCAGCAGGTGCGCGCGCAGCTCGATGCCCAGGCCACGCAACAGCGCAACGCTGACCAGGAACGCCAGGCCCAACTCGAACGTGAGCGCGCCCAGCAGCTCGCGCCCCGGAGCCCAGGCATTGACGGTCCGCGCCGCGGCCGCGGCCTGTCCTGACGGCGCGAGAACGACGGCAGGAGCGGGTACGGAGGCGGCAAGGAAAAGGCCCCCGCGCAGTCCTGGTCGGGACACCTGCGCGGGGGCCGGTCGGGGCAGTGGCGGGGCAAGAGCCACTGCCCCGGGCTTCACATGCGGCGGCGGAACGCCGCCGAGGGAGGGTCGTACACCCACTGGTGGCCTTGGTAGGTCACCGTCGCGTACGGGTCATCAGGATCGGCGGACTGTGCCTCGCCAGCATCGACGAGGTCGAGCATGCGTTCATGCCCGACTTCCCACGTCGGAAGCGTGTCGTCCAGTGCCGCAGTACCATCTGCGAGCTGGCCAAGGAACTCCGCCAACTCCGGGTCGGTGGTCGCCGGGAACGGGCGCAGCCCGCACTCGGAGTCTCTGCACGACTCCATGTTCGTCACCGTGCCGATCCGGGCCACCAACGGCCACAGGACGTTGCTATGCCAGCCGGCCGGTGCCGACTCGGGAGCCCCGTGCTCGTACGCGTCACGCCAGTGCGCGAACGCGGCCAGCAGCTCACGCACAAGCCCCGGGTGGCGCCACCAGCACGGCTTGATCGCGTCGAGCTCGTAGACCCGCCGCAGCCACTCGACCCACGTCGCGAGCTCGCCGAGCACCTCCGCGGCCCGCCGAGCCGGCAGGGCGTCGAGGTCATACGGTCCAGGCACATAATCACGCATACGCGGCCTCCCGGCGGCAGATCGACTCGTAATAGTCCCGTGACGCATTGACACGCTCGCGCAGGGCGGGCGTATCCCACACGGTGGGCAGCGACAGCAGCGCCGGTTTCGCGCCGCGATAGATCACCAGTGCCCGATCCGCGGGCATCTGCCGAATCTCCGCGGCCGGCATGATCGGCACGCGCCGAGGCCCCGAGCGGGGACTATGGAAGTCATCGCGGTCCCCGATGAGCCGTGACAAGGACGTGAGCTCCTGGTCGTCCGCCAGCCCGGGTAGGACGATCCGCATGGGTGACTCGGTCGTGAGACGACGGCCGCCGGTCTGGCCCCACCGGTCGGTGTTCTGCGCCGCGGAGTGCACGAATCCCCAAATGCAGATTCCCCGGCCGCCGCTATCGGTGATAAGCGAAGGAAGGCGCGGGATGGGTGCGACGTTATTGAGCTCGTCGAGTACCAGCGTGGCAGGCGGATCGAGTCGTTGGCCAGGCATGTCCAGCGCGACCTGCTTCGTCACGTGATGCACCTCAGCCGCGAGCGCAGCCACGAACGGTGCTGCGGATGCCGAGGACCCCTCCGACAGGAGGTACAGCGTGTTCGTGCCACCGGCGATGATCTCGCGCAGATCGGCCGATTCAGATACCGGCACGTCGAGCGCATCCATCAGCGCCGGGGATGCGAGCGGTTCGAGCAGGCGGGACGTGGCACCGATGATGTCTTCGGAGCTATCGGCGCTCGACCCGAGGGTTTGTTCGAGCTCCGCGGCCCAATCGGGGCGTTCACGGGTCAGCACAGCGCGCACTTCGGGTACCTGCCTGCTCGATGCCCAGGTACGCAGCGTGCGCAAGGAGGCGTCGAGGCGCGCGGCCGCGTACAGGTAGCAGCGCATGAGCACTATCGACTTCGCCGTGAAGTAGGCGCCGTTTTTCGCGTCGTCGATGGGCATGGCCTGCACCAGGGCTTCAGCCCGGCGCAAGGCCGTATCCGGGTCATCACACCCGGCGATCAGCGACCAGCGCAGCCGGTGCGGCCAGGCGCAGATGTTCTCCGGGTCGAACACATACACTTCGCCCACTTCGGCGCGGTCGGCGACTGTCGACCACAACAGGTCCGGCTTCGTGGTCGTGGCCAGGCAGAACCCGGGTGCCTCGACCACTCGGTGCCAGGCGATCCGCCAGGTTTTACCCGACCCGGTCGGCCCCTCGACCAGAGCGCCGTCACGGAACTGGGCCCACATGTGCCCGCGGCCGCCGACCACCTGCCCCACATCGACAGCGAGGTCACTGCTGGGAACGCGGCGTCGACGGTAGCCGGACAGAGCAGCAAGGGAGGCTCGGGCGGCGAACCCAGCGGAGCGGGCCTTGCTTTCGGTCAGCGACCGGCGCCGGAGCTCGCCCGCGTCGGCAAACCCGTCGCGGGCATGCTTACGGTCCATGCGCCGGCCGTTGAGCCACACAGCCACGCTGACTGCGGCTGCGGCGTAGAGGCCCGCGACCACACCGATGCACGCCCATACCATCGTCGGAGACCCTGGCGACGGGTGCGGTGCCCACGCGGCACCCGGATCAGATGCCGAAGACAGCAACGCAGCGAGCAGTTTGCCGACCCCGAACAACCCGTACGGCGGCCACACCGGCCCGACACCGGACAGCACCCCGGCAAGGGCCCCGCCGAGCACCACCGAGCCGACCGCCCCGACGATGATCGACGCAGCCGGACCGAACCAGATGGGAAGCACCGGGCGGTGCGGGCGCGATTGTGGCGTGCTCATTGCTGGTCCCCCTTGATGATCGCGTCGGTGTCGGTGAGCCGTTCCTCGGTCGACGAGCGCACGTGCTCGACCAGCATCGGGTCCTGAGAGCCGTACTTGATCAGACAGTGACCCTTGGGCAAGTTCATCAGCGTCGCCTCAGTGCCCGGCGGCAGGTGATACATCGCCACCGCTTCCGCGGCGTCCTCGTAGCGTTCCTGCCCGTAGAGCAGCACAATCCCGGCCTCTTTCATCAGTGCCCGGGCCGGCGAATCCGCCGGCAGGTCGGAAATGTGGTGGAACGCCGACACAGTCGACAAACCCAACCCGCGTGACAGCTTCATGTTGTCGTGGAACACCTGCCCCGTGGACCCGGCCGCGATATGCCAGCCCTCCTCGACCACCAAAAGAGTCTGTTCGTGCTGGTCGGAGCGGGCGGCGAGCACGTTCGCGAGCCACGTGTGGATCACTGTCATGATCACCCGCAGTGCGGGGCCCTTGGTCGGCATCTCGGAGACATCGAAATGCACCAGCGGGTGTTCGAGAGCTTCACGCACTTCGGGCGAGGTCGGCTGGTCGACAAGCCCTTTCAGGTCGCCGTCGCACAGCCGTCGCAGCGCCAGGCCGGGGTCGCGTCCCCATCGGCGGGCCTCGTCCTCCCACAGCTCGCCGAACTCGGCGATCGGGCGGCCGTCCGTGTGATGGGTCGATGGGGACAGCAGTTCGTCGGCAAGATCAGCGGCGGTCGCCTCGAACCCTTCTGCCCTCGCGCGGGCGCCCGTGACCCGCAGGCCCTGGTTGAGCGCCGCGTGTTCACGTTCGGACAGGCCACGGCCCATCGTGTCCTCCAACACCGCGGCCACGAGCGCGTTCTGTCCAGCCGGGTCGACACCTCCACCGGACCGCCCGGTAGCGGCAATCGCCGGGTCGAGCAGGTTCAGCGACGCGCCGCCGCCGCCGGTGCGGAAACGCACCGATGGCACCCCGAGCTCACGGGCCACGGGCCGGTACTCGCCGCCGGCAGAGCCCTGCCGCTTCTTATCGAGCACCACCACCCGCCGGCCTGCGGCGATCTGCCGCAGCACGAACCCCGTCTTGATGCCCGACGATTTGCCTTTGCCGATGTCGCCGATGGCGCACACGTTGATGTTCTCGATTTCGTCGCCGTACAAGGCGAACGGGTCGATGATTACCAGCGATTGGCTGAGCTTGTTGAGCCCGAAGATGACCCCTTCCGAGCGGGCGTCGCGGCGCTGGGTGGCCAGGTTAAGTACCTCGGCCTGCCGGGTGGTGGTGTACGCACCGACCGCGCGTGTTTCGTACCATCCCCACCGGTCGAGCCACTTGGACCGCCGGGGAGGACGCCGCCGCGGCACCGGGCCCGCATCCACGTCCGGCTCGTCGCCGTCGCCCGCACTACGTCGACGCGTCCGCAGCGAGTAGAACGGGATGATCGTGTGCCACGGCAATCCGCCGCTACCGGCATCCTCTGGCGCCGGCGGGCGGTGTGCCGGCCGCTTTTTCTCATCGGTGATGGTCACTGCTTACCTCCTGGTCACCGCAGCGGATTGGTCTCGCGGGTGAGCTTCGAGCCGGCCAGCCCACGGCCGAGTGGCAGAGTCGTGAATACCGCGACGTCATGGCTGTCGTCGTGCCAGTCCATCCGCTCGATCCCGGCCTCGTCGCCGGCGGCCTCGACACGGGCACACGCCCGCATCACGTCATCGGCGTCGCGGCCGGTCACCGCGACGGACATGGTGAACACGCCGCCGTGGTGCCCGGTGCCGGGCATCAGATCAGCGCGGCGCCGCTCCGAAGCGCCTTGCTGCATCTCCGAGCCGCCGTCGGTGATCTTGCCCTGCTTCTCTTCTTTCATCCGGCGGGCCGCATCTTGGGTGACGTGCTTTTTTGCGTCCGCCCGGGCCCGGCCGGCCTCGATGAAATCCAGGCGCACCGCGACAGTGCGGATCGTCGGGGCGGGCGGTATCTCGTCGTCGCCCTCGTCGGGTTCGACTCCGGTCAACAGTCCCGCGTGCCACAGAGGGCCGAGCTCGACCGGCTGAATGTCGGCCGGATGGATCGTGGCGGCCCGGGTGTACCAGTCCGCGTCACGGCCGCGCACCACCAGCGACTCGTCACCGCTGGAATACGACGGCCAGCAGTTGTCGAAGTCCGCGCCCGCGTGCTCATCGAGCGGATACGAAGGGTCCAGAAACGCCCGAAACACGGCGCAGGCCCGCTGCTCGCCGAGCACAGTTACCTGCCCCATACGCGCCGCGGCGAGCGCATTGACTGCCCGAGCGGTCTCGTCGCGGATCACCTGCGCGATCCCGCCCCGTTGCTCGGCACCCTTGCGTGCAGCGACACGGGCAGCTTCTTTCTCGAACGCGCGGGTGCGCCGGAAGATCAGCACCCCGTAGGCGCGGTGCTCCTCGACATGCGGGGCGAGCTCGTCGATCGTCTGCCCATAGGCAACCACGGCGGGACGGGCGGCCGCCCGCGACGGGTTGGCCTCGACCCGGCTGGTGATCCATGCTTCGTGTGGCCACAGGTCCGCCGGCACCGACCGGTGCACCATCCCCCAGCCGGTGACAAGGCTGCTGCGCCTGCCCATCGACGCCAACGCGGAGCCGAACTGCGCTTGCGCCGCGGCCCATTCGGCATCCGAGCGGAGCCCCGCCGCGAGCCCTTGGATCGACAGCACCACCGAGAAATAGTGGTCCTCGCCTTCGGGGCGGTGTTCCAGGATGAACATGTCGTCGAGGCCGGTACCGGCGACATCAACCGGGTCGACCTTCCCGAGCGGGACGGGACGTGCCCAACCGGGATCGACCCCCGGCTTTCCATAGTCGGGATCGGACTGGCTGATGTAGATGTGCTCGCCGTCGCGGCGGCGTCGACGGTCACGCAGATCGTGTACCCACTGCTCTCCGTAGGAGCGGTGCCCGGGCCGTGACAAGGTCACCGCGACGGTCGTCACCGCCGCTACCGCGATTCCGCCGAACGTCCACCACGACTGTCCGACGACCACGTAGACCGCCAGGCACACCACAGCCACGCCGACATACAGCGCCAGTACCGGCTCGGCGATACCCATGCGGCCGCGACTGGCCGACTCGCGGCCGAGCATTGAGGTCCGCTGCTCACTCATCCTGCACACCCCCATCCGCACGGTTCGGCGCCGATTGCGCCGCCGAGGCGGCCTTGTTCATCGCTGCCCCTGCCGCCGATACGGCGATCGGCACACCACCAGCGCCCGCGGCTTTCGCCAACCGTCCGGCGGCTCCGACACCGCGACCGCCCGCCTTCGCTGCGCCAGCCGCGCTGCTCGCCATCGACGCGCCGCCACGCGACCGGCCGCCACCAGCGGCCCCTCCCCCGGCACCGCTGGTCTTGCGACCGGCCGCGGCGGCTTGGCCCGCCGCCGCCGAGCCGCCGCCCGCATCGGCGCCACCCCCGGAGGCGCCGGCGCCGCCGCCGGACGCTGGGGAACCGCCCCCTCCGCCTGTCGACGTGCGCCCGGGAGCCGCGGCCGCGGCCGCGTAGCGGCCCGCCGCGGACCGGCCACCCCCACCGCCGCGCATCATTCCGGCTGCATAGCCCGCCATCCCGCCGGCCGCCATCCCGGCGGCCGAGCCGCCGCCGCCGAAGTCGGCGCTGTCTTCGGAACTTGGCATGATCGGCGCGTATTTGAGCAGTGACCACGGCGCCAGTCCGACCGTCACGAAACAGACTGCGATCATGCCGAGCGCGGTGAACGTTTCCATCCCGGATGATCCGCCCAGGGCTGTGTCGGCGAAAATGTTGATCGTCGCGAACGTGACCCCCAGCAGCAGGAGGAGCAGCGGTTTCATCAGCGCGAGGCCGGTGAACATCATCACCGGCCGCATGGCTTTCTGCCGCCACTTCGGGTGCACCCACATGCCGAACCCGATACCTGCCACGCACATCAGAATCGGCAGGCCGGCCGCGTGCATAAGCAGTCCGAAGAACGCTGCCAGCACCCCGATCAGCATCGCGCCGAACAACAGAATCCCGGCGATCGCCCCGCCGGCCACCGTCTCTGAGGTCGCCTCGCCCAGGATCGCCGACATGTTGTTCACTACCGCATCCGCGGGCGCGCCCAGGGCATGTCCGATCCCTTGGGAAATCTCCTCGATAAAGGATAAGAACACCGCTGCGAAACCAGGGGCGAACAGCATCGCCACCAGGCCGGTCAACATATAGCCGCCGTAGTCCATCAGCAGATCACGCGGATGCCGCTTGCCGTCGGCGAGGCGCTGGGCCGCCAGTATCGCGGTGACCGCCATCGCCAGAATCCCCAGGCCCGTCGAGTACGCGTACCACGTCAAGAACGTGTCATTGGTGGTGTCAAAACTGCCGGTACTGGTCAGCCCACGGATGACCTTCTCTGTCAGATCAACCGCCGAGGACTTCAGGGCGTTCGCCCAATCGTCTATAACACTGCCGGGATCGTTGACGAACTTGGCCGCCTCAACCAGTGGTTTGCCGGTGACCGACCAGATACTCGAGAATCCGTCCGCGTAGGCACCGAACGTCGACGCGGACGCATCCGAGAGCCGTTCGGTGAACCCGCGGTTCTGATCCCACCAGTAATACGCACCGCCTTGCAGCTCCCCCACCCGCACATTCCAGTCGATGCAGTTCCGTCGGAGTGAAGGTGTCTCTGCTTGGTCGCAGTTTAAGTAGAACCGGTGCAAGCACAGCTGCGCCGGTGCTCGGTCGTCGCCGTAGTCGCAGACGTTCGGGGTGAAGAAGTCGTGTGCAAGATCGTCGCCGCCGGGCCAGTCCGCTTTCGGGTTCGCCGAGATCGCATCGACCATCGCCTCCACCGACGCATCATCCGGGGTATCGGCGAACTGGAAGCCCCAGGTGGTCGTCTGCGGCTCGGCGAACTTTTTCAGATCGTCCGCGCACATCGGGTGCTTCGGAATGAAGTTGTCGTCCCCGTTGGGGAAACTGTGGGACCAGTCCTGGTCGTAGGCGGCGTTGATGAGGTCGACCTCGACCGGACGGCCGTCCTGTGACCCCAGTACACCGGCGAGATACGAGCCGAAATCGCCGCCCCGGTTTGCGCACTCACCGTCGAACCAGGCCGCTTTGAACTCGTCGGTGCCGGCAACGAATTTCCGCAGTTCCGGCGGAAAGTCGTCCGGGAGCTGGCGGCCATTTAGTGCTGGCGTGCCGCCCGGGCCCTGCTCATCTTGCTCCGGCGCCGCCGACGCCGCGCTAGCCCCGGTCACCAGCAGCACCACTGCCAGAAGTACCGCCGCGGCCGCCCGGCGTAGTCGCACCATCATCTTCTGTCCGCCTCGCTTCCAGCTCAGTCGCGGTAGAACACGTAGAGACCCTGGCCGCCGGGCTGCGACAGCGGCCCGCCCTCAGGGAAACGGGCGTCTTCCGGCTTCGGTCCGGGCTCAAAGTTCCAGTCGGTGGCCTGCCAGTCGCCGCCGGTCCAAGCGAGGGTCACCGTCGTCGTCGAATACGAGGTGCCGACCCCCATCGGTGAACCCTCACCACCGGTGGGTGTCTGCGAAATCGCTTCTCCCCACACCGAGACCGTCGCCGTCTCGGGCGTGAAGTTGCTGACCGTCGCCACCAACGGGACGGAATTGAACGTCGAGTCATCGTGCTCAACGCGGTCCGAGGAAGCGTCCAGAGCCGATTCAAGTGCCGGGGATGGGTTCTGACTGACCGCGTGCTCACGGAGAGCTGTGACATCTAATCGGCCGCTGCCGGCCTGACTGATTGCCTGGATGAAGTTGACCGCCGCGGTGCGTGCGCCAGCTTTGTCGTGCGTGTAGCCGCGGGGCACGCCATCGATCAGCGCCGACGGTCCGTGCGCCGTCTTGATTGCTTCGGACTCGCTGCCCTTATCGCCCGAGTCCGAGCCGCCGCAGGCCACAGCCACCACGAGGATCACCACCGCGAGCGCCGCGAGAACCGCGACCGGCCACAGCCACCGCCGCGGCCCTCCGGTCCGTGCCGGCGCGCCCGCCCCGTCGATCCCCACCTGGGAAAAATCCGTCTTCGCTTTCATCACTACCCTTCCTTTTGGTGCTCCACCACGGCCGGCGCGGTCATGCCCCCGGCTGCACGACGAACAGGACGCTGCCGACGATGACCGTGAGCATCACCAGCACCGCCAGCGCGATTCCCGCGACCTTGGCCTCACCGGTGTATTCGCTCGCGTCCTGCGCGTATCCGCGCTTTTCCGCGGACTTCATCTTCGCCACGCCGATAATGAGTTTGAGCGCCACGAACACCAGCGCCACTGCCCATACCGCCGACCCGACCCGCACCCACGTGCCATTCATTGCCGGTCCCAGGATCGACAGGTCCGGGCTGATCTTCTCGAACGGGTTGTCCACCGCCAACAGTTCAACGGCGCGGTGTGTGCTGCGCATTTACGCTCCTCCTTCTGTGACCACGCGGGGAAACTCCCGCGCCTCAACGCCTTCGTGGAAACCATCCGGGTCGCGTCCGGTGAGCACTGACCCGCCGGCACGGATCGCGAGGTCACCCGCGACCCGGCCCGCAAGGTCGGTGTAGGCCCGGCGGGTCGCCGCCGCGACCTGCTCGAAACCGACCCGGCCGCCCGACGCGAGCAGCGGGTCGTAGGGCACCCGGGAAAACCGGGAGGCTCCGACGCTGGTGAGCTGGTCGTAGATCCTCCGCTCGAGGCTGGAGTCGTCACCTGGCGCAGCAATGAACAGCACCCGGGCGGTCGCCACGAGCTCGTCATAGCCCTCGCTGCGCAGGCGCCACAGCATCCAATACGCGGCCTTGGCGGCATCCACACGCAGCGGCACCGGCACGATCAGCTGGTCAGCGTGGGTGACGGCCCACCGCCATGCGGGCGCATACGAGTTAGTGCCGGTGTCAATCACCATCAGGTCGCGGTGCCGACGCAGCACCGCCATGACCGCGGCACATTCGTCGGCGCCAATTTCCATGTGCTCCTGGCTGCCGTCCAGCGCCGTGCCGAGCACTTCGTGCCCGGCCGGCTGGGGCCGAAGGAACGCCGCGAGCTCGGCCGCCGACGCCTGCCCGGAGGCCAACCGTCCGGCGGCACCGAGCACGTCAGCGATCGACGAAGGGGCCTGCTCGATCGCCCGGTCGGCAAGGGTGCCGGGCGATTCGGACGCATCCCACGCGACCACACCACGGCGATGCGTACCGAACGCGGCCGCCAGCATCAGCGCGGTCGGAGTCTTACCACTGCCGCCCTTCGGGGACGCTATGGTGACGATCCCTGGCGACGAGGCGCCGATGGCCCGGGCCGTCTCCCGCTCAGCTTGGCGGGCCGCCTGCTCGTCCGGCTGAGCACGCAAGCCCATCCCGGTCGCGGCGTTGACCCGGCCGCGCCACCCCCACCGTGCGGGGCCCACCTCGATCGGTGCGGCGTCGTCGGCGAACAGCCGTGGCGCCGCCGGGGCCGCGTCCTCGGCCGGCGACTGTTCCGCCGCGGCCAATGCCTCCTGGCCAACCCCGTACGGATCAGCCGCCTCCTCCGTGTCGGCCGCGGCGGCTTCGTCGGTCTGCATGTCCGGCGCCGCTTCACCGGTGGCCCGGCGCAACCGCTGGCTGCGCAAGTTCACCGGGGTCTCACGCCCGTACATCGGCTCACCCATTGCGCGCTCCTTACCTCGTCACGATCTTGGAAACGGCCCACGTACCGTCGTTCTGCTGGCGGACGACCACGTACACCACGTGCTCAGCCGTACCGACCGTCTGTTCTCCGTTCTTCGCGGTCTGCGTCGCTGTGAACACCAGGTGCTGCATCCCCGAGGCCGGGTCGTCGCGCATCCCTTGGTTCGGGTGCTGCGTCACCGTCACCTCGACCCGATCGGCACCGTCAGCGCGCCACGCGGCGAAGTCCCCGCCCGGACCGCGCACCGGCGCTTCGGCCAAGGTGGCGTCCCGGTACTCGTCGGTGAGCAGCGGCGCTGCCCGCGCCATCGCATCCAGAGGCCCGCCGTCGGTAGCCGGCCGCCACCCCATCCACTCGCGCAACGCCGCCGCAGCGACCGCGGGGGCGTCGGCCCGGTCTATCCCCGCGATCGCCGCGTCCGGGGTTTCCGGAACGCTCGGGACCGTGCGGGTCGGCAGTGCCGGCGGCTCGGAGACCGTGGTCGACGGTGGGATTGTCGGGGCCGCCGAGGGTTCCCATTGCTGGGCCGGGGCAGGCGTGTGGCTGGGAGTCGAGGCGGTCTCCGGTCCCGTCCCGGAGCCACAGCCCGCGGCCCCCGCGACGGCCGCGGCGACGATCAGTGCCACGACAGCGGCACGCCTGCCAGTACGAGCACGCATGGTCTCTCCGTTTCTCATTGCTTGTCTGCCTGGTCCGATCCGAAGCGGATGGCCCGCACTTGGGCGGGCGGATCGTAGGGACGCTCCTTGACGAATTCGCCGGACTGCGGTGCCTCGATCACGGTGCCCTGGCCGGAGTAGATGAAAATGTGGCCCGGATGCGGCTGGATGATGTCGCCTGCTTGGAGTTGCGCCGGATCGGTGATCGGTGTGCCCAACGGCGAGGTGATCTGTGCACTGTCGGGCGGGGTGATGTTGAGCTTGCCGCCCGACGCCTGAGCGACGGCGTACTGCACCAGACCTGAGCAGTCGTAGCCGACCTTCATGTAGTCGCCGTGCGCGTCGGCCACCCCGCCGTCACGGATACCCAACGTCGGACCGAACTGATTACCGCCGCCCCACGCGTACGGGTAGCCGATCTGGGCGCGGGCCGCGTCGACGACGCGCTGCCCGAAGTCCGATGATTGCGGGGCCGCCAGGGTCCAGGCCGCCGCTTGGGCGGGAATGTCGACGATGTAGCCCTGCGTCTGCCCGTTGCCGCACACCCCGCCCGCGGCCCGCGAGTTTGCCGGGCCACAGTTGTAGTACGACAGCATCAGTGCGGTGATCTGGCCCGACACGGCGCCTGATGCGAGGTCCTGTTCCGCCAGCGCCGCCAACGCGCAGTCATAGTTCGCCATGCTCATCGTCGCGTCGGCGATGCTGTATGGGTCGGTCGTGCCGTCGCCGTCACCGTCGACCCCGTACGCCTCCCACGTCGCCGGCAAGAACTGTGACGGTCCTTGCGCCCCGGACCCGGCGTTGTAGGCACGCGGGTTGAAATGCCCCGATTCGTTGTCGATCTGCGCTGCCAGCAGCGGCGCGGTCACCGCCGCGCACGTGCCGGCGGCTTTTTTGATCCACGGCACGAATGGTGCAGCTTGCGGGTACTGCGCCACCAGTGCCTTCTCGTCGAGTTGGTCGCCGCCCGCGGTGGGACCGCAGCCGGGACCTAGCGATTCGGCGTGCAGGCTGCCGCGGCTATCCTTCCCGCCGGTGTCCTCTTGTCCGGGGCAGGTGTACCCACCGTCGCGGTGCCCGTCCCCGGAGAACCCGCCCATGAAGGTGGCGGCGAACAGCGCCGCGCCGACCGCGGCGGCCAGACCGCCTGTTTTCACTGGTGTAGATGCCATTACCGCCACCTCCCTTCGCGTGTGATGCTGTGCCCGACCAGGAACACAAAATCGGTGGCTCTATGCGGTTATGGGAGCCCTGAGTTATCCGCCGATGGCCTCCCGGAACTTGCCGGCCATCACGGCGGTCGCCGGTTCGCCGTTGCCCAGCGGCGACCAGCTCGTGTACTTCTGGTGCACCTGAGACCCGTAAAACGTCGCCGCCGTGAAACCCGCATCGACGAGCTGCGCCAAGTCCTTCGCCCCATCACTGGTGGCCGCTTGCACTACGGACTGCCCCAGCCCGACCAGGTCGGACGATTTCGCCTGTTGCCCCATCTGCGCCGTGAGCGCAGATGGCCCCGAGTGCAGTTCAGAAGCCGGGGTTTGCTCACCGCCGGTGAACACGCCGAGCGCGATATGCGCGATGTTGAGCCCGATCGGCAGGAGTTGCCCCAACGCCAAGGGGTTGCCGGTCTCGACGACCTGCCAAGCGACTTCTTGGAGCTGGCCGACTGCCTTGGCCAGCCCGATCACGTCGACGTTGTCGAGCAGCCGGCACACCAGTGCCGCAGACTGTGAGACCGGGTCGGGGATCATCGTGAGGACCTGGGCGACCTGGTCGAGAGGCAGTTTTGATGCCGCTTCCACCAGCGGAGACAGGCTGTTGTTGATCCGTCCCGCCGTGGCGTGCGCCGCGGGAATGTCGCCGGAGATGAGTTGGCCGCCCAGCAGCCCGAAATCGTCCGCCACCCCGAGGTAGTCGACCGAGGTCACGTCCGCGACCATTTGAATCGCCTGGTCGAGCATCGTCATTGGCTGCACCGAACGCAGTGCCGTGCCCGCGCTGCGCAGCGCCGAGGTGTCCATGTTCGACAGCCCCGACAGCCCGTCGGAGAGGCTTTCCGCCGCCGCCGACACCTTCCCGGACGTTCCGGGGGTGGACCCGAGCGTGTCAGCGAGCTGCCCGGCGGTCTTCGCCAGGCCCGCCACGTCCACGTCGGCGAGTCCGCCGAGCACGTCACCGGCGGCGGACAGCGGCGTGCCGTCTTCTGCCGTGGAAAGCTTTTCGCGCGCACCTTGATTCGACTGCACCCATTGGCGTGTCTGGCTGACCGGTCCGAGAGTGTCGGCGATCATTGATGCCTGATCCGCCAAGGCAGATTGCCGCGCCAACGCCACCGGCGCCTGCGGATCAGATTCGAGCGCTGCGAGGCGGTCGGGAAGCTGACCCGCCGCATTGACCGCGGCGGCCAGATGTGCGTCACCGTAATCGGGGCCGAGGTCGTCGAGAAGCGGCGAACCTCCGGCCGAGGACGGGTCGTTGGAGATGTCGCCGTCGGTAGCAGTGCCCGACTTGTCGGGCCGAGCGGTTGGCGTGTCGATGGCCGGCGCGTCGCCGGTATCGGGTGCCGGGTCGTTGCCGAGGATGTGGCCGAGCGAGGACAAGAAGGTGTTCTTGGCGGCACTGATGTTGCAGTACTTGTCGTCCGGGTGGCAGATGTCGAATACGTGCCCCGACAAGGACCCGAAGCCTTGCGGGTTCGGGCCAGCGATGCCCTGCCCGGATAGCTTCGGGCCGATCACTTGTGCGCCTTCGGTACCGCGCCGCGGGTTGGCGAGCAGTCCGACCGCCTCGACTTGTCCGGCGGCGACGGGGCCTTCGCCGTGCCCGATGGCGACGGCGACATCGTTGGCGATTTGCGCGCCTTGCGAGTAGCCGGCCAGGACGTACGAGCTGTCCGGGCAGCGCTGCATCAGCTTCTTAACATCGGCGATGCCCTGATCGACCGACTTCGAGTACAGCATCCCGTTGAACGCCGCCGCCGGGTACGGCGGGTACACCACCCGCAGCGACGCGCCGTAGGAATCCTCAAGCTGGCTACCGACAGCTCCCAGCAGGCCCGCTGGTACGTCCGGGTCCGCGTGCGCCGAGGTCTCCCCTGTTCCGGGCACGAGGACCGCCATGAACCCGTCGCAGCCCCCCGCGGTCGCAGACGCGGCGCCCGCGGTGGCCGGCACGCTCGCGGACACCGCGGCGACCGTCGCCGAGAGTGCGACCGCGCGCACTACACGCCTCATGATCCCTGTCCCCCTGCCTTAGAAATGTTGACGACCGCCCAGGTTCCATCGGTCGCTTTACGCACCTCGAAGGTCTGCTCGTACGAGACGGTGTCACCATCGGGTCGGTGCTCGGTTACCGTCACCGCATAGACAGTCGGCGATACACGCGCCTCAGCGAGGCAGTAGGTCGTCCCCGGCGGGATGGTGTCGATACCCGCCTGAATCTTCTCGGGCGGCCCCGCCGCCGGTGCCCCGTCGGCCATCAACGCCCGCACCGCACGGCCGTCGCGGGCCACGTAGTACGCGTGCTCCAATGCCCGGATCACCCCGACACCGGAGCGGGTATCACCCGCCGGAGCAGGGCAGCCCGGCCCAGGGCCCGCCGCCGGTGCCGCGGCGGGCCCGGATGCGCTGTCCGCCGCCGCGGCAGAATCACCGCCGCTCTCGTCCGATCCCACGACCGCGGCGGCCGCGTACACGATCGCCACGACGACCAGGGCCGCGGCCGCCACCACCGCCAGCAGACGGCGAGAAGGGCTACGCCGCGGCACACGCACCGTCCGGCGAGGACGCTCCGCGACCGATTGCTCGACCCCACGCCCTGTGCGGGGGGCGCCGAGGTCGTCGATGATCGGGCCCTGCGTCATGGTCATGCCTCCGGGAGAGCTGCCTGCACTGCTGCGGCCGCTGCGTCGACGGCGTCGCCGACCGCGGGCGGCGCTGCATCCACGGCCGCCGCCACGGGCTCGGGCACCTCCGACCGCCCCTGCGGAGCCGCCGCGGGCGTCTGCTCCGGCGGCGGCGACACGTCCTGCGTCGCCGCAGGCGTGACCGGAGCCGCGGCCGGCGGGGCTGTCTCTGCCTGTGCGGCAATCGCGGGGGCCGGGGTCGTCTGCTGCGGGGCAGGTGCGGGTGCGGGCTGCGGATCGCCGGTGACGGCCGCCGCCGCGGCGGCGGCCGCATCGCCCACCGCCGTCGCGGCGGGGCCGGTGATGACCGCGGCCTCCTCGGCCGCGTGGTCCGCGGCATCAAGGAACGCGGCGCCGCCCGGCTGGTCGGCAACCGCCTCGCGTGCCTGCTGCGTCGCGGCCGCCGCATCGTCACCGGCCCGCTGTGCGGCCTCGACCGTGCTCCGGACCGCCTGCGCGGCACCCGGATTCTGCTGGTCGAGCGTGTCGATGGACTCCGACGCATCCCGGTACACAGCGTCCGCGTCCGGCCGGGGCACGTCCGGCAGAGCGAACTCGTCGACCGCTTCCACTTCACCGGCGCCGAACGCGTTCGCCGCCAGAGCCGCCGCTCCCCCGCCGAGCGCCGCGCCCGCGGCGGCGCCGGTTGCGAATCCGGCTGCGCCGCATCCGGCCGCCGCGGCCGCACCGCCGACCGCCGTTCCAGCGACCGGACCGAACGGCGGGATCACCGGAGTTCCCAATGCGGCCCCAGCCGCCATGCCGGGGCCGACACACGCAGCCGCCGCAGGCAGGGCGACGGCGGTCCCGCCGGTCAGTCCGCCTGCGGCGGCGCCGGCCGCGCCCGCGGTCACGGTCGCCGCCGCCCGCCTGTCGGCTTCAGTGCCGGACACGCCGTGGTCTCGCTGGTAGTCCGACACGGCTGCCTCGACCCAGGAGGCGGTGTAGTTGGTGCGCTCCGCCGCTTCGTCGCTTACGTACCAGGGAATGTCGGACTTGTAGAACCCGATCCTCAGCTTGTCCTCGGGCGGCCGGATCGGACGGACCACACCTGAGTCGGTGACCGCACCCTCGTCGCTGGTAGCGGTCGGTGCGCTTGGCGCGGGGGCAGCCGGTGCGGGCGGCGGGGAGTCATCGCCACCGGGCTCGACGCGAGTCTGCGGAGGGGTGGTGTCGCCTGCCCCGTCCGGCGCCGCGTTCACTACCGGCTGTGTCTGCTCGCCGCCGTCGAGGTAATCGGGTTCCTCGCGCATCGGAGCATCCGCGATCGGCTCCGGGGCCGGCACCCACGTATCCGCGTCGCCCACGGTCTCGGGCTGCGGCTCCGGGGCCGGAGCAGGCTCGGGTTCGGACTCCGGGGCCGGAGCCGGGGGCGGGGCGGGCTCGTTCTTCCCGCCGAGCCCCGGCTGGACTCCGTCGGTATCAGTGTCCGCGCCGCCGAGTCCGGGCTGCACCGTGGTCTCGGTCGCTTCCACGTCGGCAGCCGGCACCCGGTAGATCGCGGGCTGAGCCGCTACGGCACTGGTCGCAGACAGAACGCTTGCCCCCGTGAGGAACGTGGCGACCACCGCTGCACGCCGTCCCGCTGTGATCCGGTTGTGCCGTCCGCTCATCACTGCTTCCCCTTCGTCGACGAGCCCCGCCGGTGCATGACACGCGAGGACTGTGGTTGCCTCAAGCTGTCTTCTTGAGCACTACTGTATCCATAATGACCACACTCGCCCGCCCCGTCAAGTCTTCCACTCTCGGATACATCTCTAGAATAACGTCAGCAGACTACCAGACCGCGCACGGAACCGGAGACAATGACTATCGCGAATTACCTGAATTACTTCCCACTAGGAGAAACCGTGCCCCGCAGCGTTGTCCGCGGCTTCTCTGGCGCCCGTCTGCGCCAGCGCCGCACCGAGCGCGGTTTCACCATCGACGACCTCGGAGACCTGGCCGGAGTCTCCCCCCCGGTCGTCTCCGGTTGGGAGACCGGGAGGTATCTCCCCACCCCACACCTACTGGGCCGGGTCGCCGCAGCGCTGAACATCACTATCCAAGACCTCGTCGTCCTCCCGCCTGAGAAAGCCATGCTGAGCGACCTGCGGACTCAGGCTGGGCTCACGCAGGCCGACGTCGCCCGGGCTCTGGAAATCTCGCCGAGCACCCTCGGACGGATCGAGAAGGGCCGCAAGGCCATCGACGACGAGCTGCCGGCGGCACTCGCCGCCGTATACGAGACGACTACGGACCGGGTCATACGTGCGTGGGACCTCACGGTTGCGACACGCGCGGCCCGTCTGCGTACTCTGTGACGTAGCACTATGGAATAACGTCTCGACTACAGGCGCTCCGGCGTGTCGCCGCAAGTCCACCCCCGTGACGTGGTTCGCTAACAGGCAGCACCAACCGGAACCAGGTTCCATCCACGAAGGAGGGGCACATGGCGATGCCGTCGAAAGGGGAACGGTCGTATATCCCGGTGCGAGTCCCGGTCCAGCTCCTCGACGCTGTGGACCGCGCACGCGCCAGCGAGGGAGTTTCCTCGCGGAGCCAGTACGTCGCGGACGTTCTCGCGGAACATCTCGGTGCCCACGAGCTCGTCGAAGAGAGGGGGAAGCAGCCGCAGACGTTGATCGCCTGATGGACCCCAGATAAAAGAAGAACCCCGGCGTTGGCGCGCCGGGGTCTTCCAAAAAGTCGAGAGAGCCGCAGCTACTCGGCCTCTCCATCCCCGAAGGGACTTACCTTGGCTGGTACGTCTCAGGGTAGCGCACACCCTGTACCTGATTCAACGAACCACGACGACGACCTCTCCCGCGCCCTCGCGGCCGCGAAAGAACGCGTCCAACGCATCGAAGCGTTAGCGGCTGACCAGCGCGGAAACAGCTTCATGCTGCCGCTCGCCGAGGCCGCCTACACCACCGTGAACGCCTGGACTGGCCGGCGCGACTGGCTCGACCAGGTCCGGTGGGCGATCCGCACCCCCGAGGGCGAGCGCCTGCGTAAGCACCACCAGGTGTCGTTACGGACGTTCCTCGTCGTCGTCGCCGCGATCGCGGCGTTCGCGGACAGCCGTACTGGACGGGATGTCGCCGCGGCCGGCCGCACGATCGCCCGCCACGCCGGCATCAGTAGCGCCAAAACCGTCCAGCGCACCCGCGCGATCCTGCGAGCACTCGGCCTCGCCGTCGAAATGGCCCGCGGCCGTGTCCTCACCGGCGACGAGCACTATGCGGCCGAAATCCACCACGGCGGCCGACAGCACCGCGCCGCGAGCCGCTGGGCACTCACGAGCCCCGTGTGGGCAGTCACCGGGGCCGCAGCCGAACGCCGCCGCAGGGCCACAAACGACCCCGCCGAGGGCAAACACCGAGGCAGGAACTCCGTCCACCTATCCCGTTCTTCTTACGTACGTAAGAAGAACTCACCTAAGAAAGTAACTCACCAACGCGCGCACACGCGCGAGGCAACGCGCCACGCACAGACGAAACCACCACGCACACCGCGGCCCTTGCACCTGCAACGCGCCGCCGCTGAGCTTCTGCGCATCGCCGTGACCCTCGATCACGGCCAACACCCCGGCAGCGTGTGCGACGCCATCGCCGCTGCCGGCATCGACACGCGCCGCTGGCGCGGCCGCGACATCGCCCGCGCCCTCGACCACGACACCACCGCCCGCGGCTGGGCATGGCCCCACCGCTCCCAAATCACCGATCCGGCTCGTCTGCTGCGCTGGCGCCTCACCCGCATCGACTTCACCGTCCCCTCCCCCACCGAACGGGCGGCCGCAGCACGTGCAGAGCGAGCACAACGTGCCGCCGAACGTGCCACCAACTGCGGCCCCGGAAGTTCGGCGACGGGCCGCGCGGCCGCGATCGCGCTGTTCCGCCGCGCACAGTCAGCCAAGCAGCAGCAGCGTCGAAGCCGAGCAAGTGTCTAGGATGAGCACTATCGCTTCCCTCGATACTTGCTTAGGAAACATCGTGAGCACCTTCGGTGACCGACTCAATCATCTCGTCGAGACCGTCCATCCGGCCTCTCGCGGGCCGCTGTCGAACGCCGAAATCGCCCAGGAGCTCACCCGTCGTGGGCACAAGGTCACCGCCTCCTACATCGCTCAGCTACGCCGCGGAGCTCGTGGAACGACCGGCGTTGCCGGCCAACTCGTCCTCCACTTGGCCAGCATGTTCGGCGTCAAGCCCGAGTACTTCTACGATGACGACTTCGCCGCCGACACAGACCAGCAGCTCGAACTCATCGCGGCAGTGCGTGACTCGGGAGTCGAGCGCATCGCCACTCGCTCGATGGGCCTGTCCCCCGACGGCCTCGACGCCGTCGAGGGCTTCATCGAGCACCTGCGCAAGGTCGAGGGCATGCGCGCCTCACGCGAGCAGAACCGCCAGCGCCGAGACACCGGCTCCAAGGGCGAAGCCCGCTAGAGCCTGGCTGAGCGTGTGGTCGCGCAAGACCAGCCGTGACCAGCCGATCAGTACAGCCAACGGCGCAGCAAGCAGCGCCCACGGAGTGATGAACCCAGCGCCGAGGACGATCCAGGCCCCGGCGACCGCCGTGTGCACGCTGATCTTCCACCGTCCCACGACGGTAATCACACCGATGAGCCCGATGGTGGCGACTCCGGCCGCGGTCATCGCAATGATCCACGCGGGCGCCGACGCCACCAGCTCGATCACCAGGGCAGCCACGGCGAGCGCGATGATGCCGGCAAGAACCGCCGTGCGCTCGCCCCGATTCGTCACGTGCACATCACCGACACGGCGGCGCGCCATCATCGCGACAATCATCAGGATCGGCAGAACGCCCGCCATGAGGGAGACGAACAGCGTCCACCACACATCGCCACGAGCAGCACCGAAGATCACCGGCACGACAGCGTTCAGTACCCACGGCGCGCCGACGTTGGTAACTATCCGTGCCCACCCGGAGGGTGCGGGAGCCGTGATCGTGCTCTGCGCATCGCCCATTGTCGAAGGTCCTCACCTTGGTCGTGTAATAGCTGGTCAGTCACCCCGGCCGCGTCCCCGATTTCCGTCACCATCGCGTCCACGTCGTCACTCGCGTGCAGCGTGCGTGGTGGCGGCGTTCCGACCTCGTCACGGTACAGACGGCGGATGACCTCGTACTGCCGCAGCGCGACCACCGCCCGTACGACGGGCGCGTAGGCGCACCCAATCGCGACCAGGAACAGACCCAGCGCGGCAACGGGCACGATCGCGTCAAAGATGGTCGCGGCGATGTCCAGGGCCCCCGCCCACACGCACACGAGGGCGACCAGTCGCACGCTGACGTAGGCCAGACACAGCGCGACGCCCGCGCACATGACCGCCATCCCTTGCCCGTGCAGGTCGGAGCGACCTGCGGACCGCGCCGTCATGCGCACCATCGCGACGCCGACAAACACCGCGAACACATCGACGACCGCCTCGCCCGCGACGATCCACGGGTTGTGCGTCTCTGTCAGCAGCTCACGGCCAGAGCCCGACTCGCGGCCCGCGATGAAAAAGAAGGCCGCTTCGGTGGCCACGGCGGCGAACGTTAGGTGCACGGCGTTGCCAGCCGGCACCCCGTTCGTCGTCCGTACCAGGGCTAATGCACCGCCGATAGCGACGATCAGAGCGGAACGCGAGACCAGGAAGGACCAAATCAAGCCGCCGCCGAGGAACGAGTCGATGGCCTGCGCCCACGACCCGACGTTGATCGCCGCCGCGACGGCCAGGGCGAACAGCACGACGGTCGTCGAGGCTCCCGATGCGCTCCGGGTGCGTCGCCACCGTGCCGCTCGAATCAGGCCCGCAGTCGCCAGTACGCCTGCCGCGACAGGACCGGCGAGAATCGCTGCGGGAGACATCAGCCGAACGCGTCCGCGAGCACACCCGGCCGGGCAGCCCGCGGATAGCCGGCACGCTTCCGCAGCTCGTAACAGAGCAGCGCCGCAAACCGCTCGGCCTCAAACTCCACGTGATCCCACTCGACGCGGCTGCGTCGACGGGCCATCGTCCATGCGAACGCCGATGCGTCCGCATCCGGCGCCCACAGTTCCAGCGGTACCGCCACTCCCTCGTGTCCCAGCAGCATGTGACCTATCTCGTGGGCCACGGCGCGGTCCCGCGTCGGCAGACCACGCCGGACCGCGATCGAATCCGTGTCCGGCCACCAGTACCACTGTGCGGTGAGCTCGCTCGGCAAGCTCGCATCCAAATCCAGATAGATCGGCCGGCCGCGCAGCTCCTCAACGACCGGCAGCACCCCTATCGGCGATGTCTGATCCGCTCCACACGCGTCCGCCCGGTCTAGCAATAGCCGCGCCGCCCGTTCGACCCGTCCCCGCCTGAACATGGCACCCATCATCGCTGTGTCGTCCAAACGGTGCAGAACGGCCCCCTTAGTCCGCCGTCAAACCCCAGCGTAGGCGCCCTCGGGACCTCATTCGCCCACCTGGGCGCGAGAACCGCCAAGTGCTTGCACGCCAAATGGCGGTCACGGCCGGCCGCA
>CAYVJJ010000004.1:0-35559 GCA_964451655.1 uncultured Mycobacteriaceae bacterium
CAGGTAGGTCGATTCCGACCGAGCTCACCCCGGAGGGCGAGCAGATCCTGGCTGAGGCATGGTGGAGTCAAGTCGTGCGGACGGCACCGACTGCACGCCCGCGCGCACCCGCATGCCCGCGGTCGCTCCGTCGTCCCAGGCCCCGGCCAGCGTCCCTTTCGACTCCCCGGGGCGGTTGATCCCGCCGATCGGCTTCCCCGTGACGTGAAGGCTGCAGAGATCCCCCCGTGCCGTTATCATTTCTTTACCTAACGGATGGGGAGATGATGTGCGCCGTCCCGGCGGCACTGCCCCTGCTTTCGTCACAGCCGAGGAGATATATGCGCACCCGGTCCACCCCTGCCCGCACACCTGCACTGCCGATGAGGATCGCCGCCACTCTCGCCGCGACCGCGGGAACCGTCGGTCTTGCGGTCCTCGCCCCGGCGACCGCCTCCGCGCTCTCGCCCGGCGCCGTGATCAACCAGGGGCTGCACACGGTGGCGGACACCGTGGACAGCGGATCCGCAGGGACGGCCACCAGCGCCGTGAGCGATCAGGAGGCCCACGGCTTCCTCTACGCGGATCCCGCCAACCGCTATATCGTCGTGCTCGGGGCCCGTCTCGACTCGGCCGGCACCATGCCTGAGGTGCTGAACGCGCGGCTCGACAAGGCGGCGGCGATCGCGCGCGTCCACCCGGGCACCAAGGTCATCGTCACCGGCGGTCCCACCCAGACCCTGCCCTACACTGAGGCGCAGGCGATGCAGGTCGGCCTGGCGCTGCGCGGGGTCAACCCGTTCGACGTCATCACCGAGAACGCGGCGATGTCGACGGTCGGCAATGCGCACAACGTCGCGGACATCCTCACCTCCCGCGGCGCGACCGGTGCCGTGCTGGTCAGCTCCGCCTCCCATATCCCCCGGGCGCTGGGCGACTTCGAGGCGGCACTGCCGGGGATGCCGTTCGTCGCGGTCGGCGTGCCCGGCTGGTGACCTGGTGAATCCGTCCGTGTCCCCACGGTGATCGGGCTGCGCGGCGGAGGACACCCCGTGCGTCGGCGCCGCGTCTACGGCCAGGGCGCCGGTTCCCCGACGATCGCCGTGGCGGCGGCGATCCCGGCGCGCAGGGCGCCCTCGAGATGCCCTGCGTGGTCTGTCGCGGTCTCGGTCGAGGCCCAGTGCAGGCGTCCGTGGACCGGCTGCCGGAAGACCGCCGCACCGAAGACGCCGGTCGTCGCCTGCGGAGACGGCCGTCGCGGCGACGTGTATTCCTCCTGACCCCAGTCGGTGATCCGGATGTGCCGCGGCGTGCCCGCTCCGGCGCCGAACAACCGCGACAGTTGACGGCGGAACAACGTGTCGATCATGTCCGTGGTCGCGGTGGAGGGCCACCGGGAGGGGGCGAAAGCGAAGAGCGCGGCGGGCGATCCCTCCGGTCCGCTGTGGTCGTGGAACTCGCGGAAGGGGCCGGTGTAGCTGACCGCCGAGCCCGACAACCCCGTGTCACGCCAGAACGGCCGGTCGTAGACGGCCACCGCCTTGGTGATGCCGCCCATCCACACGGAAGTGCTCCGGGCTGTATCCACCAGTGCGCGCGGAAGCCCGGGGGTGAACGCGAGGTGTTCGATCGCGAGGGCGGGCGGTACGGCGATCACCGCGTGAGGGGCGACGGTGAGTCCGTGATGTGACCGCACCCGGACTTCATCCGGCGTCACTGCGACTGCGGTGACGGCGTCGCCCAGCCGCACGGTCCCCGGGGGGAGGCGGGCCAGCAAGTGCTCCGGAACCGAGCGCGCACCGTCCGCGAATCGGTATGAGGGCGTGTCGACGGGGTTGCCGGTCAGCCGCTGCACTCCGGACGACGGCGCCTCGAACAGGGCGTCGCCCCCGGTGTGCTGCGGGAACACCCTGATGCCGTGCGTCTCGGCAAGGGAGCCGATCAAGGGTTCGCCGGGCCAGAACCAGGTGGCGCCGGAATCGATCCAACCGTCGCCGTGCCGTGCACTGTGCACGCGCCCGCCCACCCGGTCCCGCGCCTCGAGGACCGAGACGGCCAGCCCTGCCCGGGTCAGTACGCCGGCGGCGGCGAGTCCTGCCGTGCCGGCGCCGATGACGACGGCATCGGGGGCCCCGGGCGTCGGCGTCATCGTTCAGTCCCGCCGACGGCGCGTCGCAGGCCGGCGCCGGCCCCCGGCAGGGCCGTGAGCACCGTGAGGGGGATGAGGACGGCGAGCGCCAGCACTGACAGGAACGAGAAGCTGCTGACGGCCAGCAACGGGCCGGCGGCGAACGCGGCGGTGGCGCCGCAGAGGTTCGACAGCGCGTCGACCCCGCCCTGGGACGACGCCCGCGTCTCATCGGAGACGACGGTGCTGAACAACGCCGATCCGGCGACGTTGACGAACGACCAACCGAGGCCCAGCAGGATCAGCGACGTGATGATCCACCCCGTCCCGTCGGGTTTGAGCACGCCGATGCCGAGCGACACCGCGAAGACGACGATTCCGGCGCTGATGGTGACCTGATGACCGTGCCGGTCGGCCAGCTGCCCGACGACCGGAGAGAAGGCGTACATCCCCAGAATGTGCAGGCTGATCGTGACGCCGACGAGGGTGATCGAACCACCTTGATCCGCCATGTGCACCGGGGTCATCGTCATGATGGCGACCATCACGGTCTGCGCTGTGAGGATCGAGAGCACGGCGTACCGGGCCGGCGTGTTCGTCCGCAGCTCGTCGAGAATGCGGCGCAATTGCTTCCGCATCCCGCCACGGGGGACGTTCGGGGCGGCGGACGCATTCTGCAGTATCAGCAGCGGATCGGGGCGGAGCCAGACGAAGACGACCGCACCGGCGACCGCCAGGCACACGGCGGCGATCAGGAATGCGCTGGCGTAGACCGTGAGGCCCGTGCTGTCGCTGATGGGTTCACCGGGTACGCCTAGGTTCGGTCCGAGAACCGACCCGACGGTGCCGACCCACACGATCAGGGCCAGTGAACGGCCCTGCCGATGCGGCATCGCCAGGTCGGTCGCGGCGAACCGTGACTGGAGGCTGACCGCGGAGCCGGCGCCGATCAGCAGCAGACCGAGGAACAGGGGGATCACGAGACTCCACTGCGCTGCGGCGACGATGATCGCGCTCCCGGCGGCGGCGGTCCACCACCCGGCGGCGAGCGCGAAACGCCGCCCGAAGCGGCCGGCGAGGGCGCCCAGGGGCAGGCCCATCAGGGCGGCGCCGAGGGTGCTGGACGTGCGCGCCAGTCCGGCCCACGCCTCGTTGTCGGTGACCTCCCCGGCGAGCAGCACGCCGATCGACGGGGCGATGCCGACGCCGACGGTGCCGACGATCTGCATGATCACCAGCACCGTCATGGTCCGCCGCTGGATCTGCTCCAGGTCAAAAGCCCCGGTGGCGGCTTCGGGCGCCCGGGGGTGCGTGCGTGTCTGTGCTCTCGACACTGTGTTCCTTCGTCAGGTTTCGCTCTGCCGGCTGATGTCCGCGCCCGTCTAGGACGCAACTTGGATACTAGATGCGGCGTGGGCGGCTCGTGCGCGTGGCGTGCTCCTCGGGCGGTCTAAACGCCGTGCGGCGTGGCGGCTCCGGCCGAACGCATGCGGTCTCCGGTGGTGTCGAGGACGAGGCGGAAGCGGGCCCGGCCGTTGCGGAGCCGATCGACCGCCTGCGGGGCGGATTCCAGCGGCAGGGTTTCGTTCACCGGACGTACGCCGGTGCGCACGGCGAACCGCATCGCCTCCTCGATGTCGAGCGGGCCGCCGGTCAGATGGCCGGATATGCTCCGCCCTTGCATGACCAGTCCGGCCATGGGGATGTCCATCGCTCCGGCGCCGATGCCTATCACGACCAGACGGCCGTGCACGCGCAGCCCGGTGAGGAGCTCAGGCACCGGTGAGGCGTCGGGGACCGTGCTGATGATGACGTCGGCGCCGCCGGTCCGTGCCAGGCGTGCCCCCGGTTCCGCTGCCGCGCTGTCGATGTAGTCGCTCGCGCCGAGGTGCCTGGCAGCCGCGGCGCGCTCGGCGCCGCGGGCGATCGCCACCACGTCGAACCCCATCTTCGCGGCGAACTGGACGGCGAGGTGACCGAGCCCGCCGAGGCCGAAGACGGCGATACGCCCGCCGGGCGGTGCGCCCGCGCCGCGGACCGCGTTGAACGTGGTGACGCCGGCGCACCCCATCGGCGCTGCAGCGGTCAAGGGCAATCCGTCCGGCACGCGGGCCACGGCGTCGGCGGGCACGGTGATCGATTCGGCCCAACCGCCGCGATAACTGATCCCCGGGATGGTGCGCTCGGGGCAGTGCACCACGTCGCCCCTGCGGCAGAAGGCGCAGTGCCCGCAGCTGCCGCCGAACCATCCCACGGCCACGCGGTCGCCCCGGCGCACACCGCGCACGCCCGCCCCGATCTCCGCAACGGTCCCTGCGATCTCATGCCCGGGCGTGACGGGAAGCCCGGCTCCGCCCTGCGCGGCGACAGTCCCCAGGTCGGCTCCGCACACCCCGGTCGCGGCGATGTCGATGCGGACCTGGCCGGGGCGCGGCGGAGCGATCGGTTCAGCGTCGGCCGTGAGGGGTCCTCCGGGCGTGCGGACGCGCATCACCACTGCGGATGAGGTCATCGGAGAGCCTCCTCATGCGGAATCGGCAGGCGTCATGACGGTGGTGACTCTACGGCCGCCCCGCCGGGCACGGTAGGTGGTCAACGCGAATCGGGGGATAGCATGACTGAATGGCCGAACGGATGAGCCTGGAGGGCCTGAGGTATGTGCGCGCCGTCGGGGAGACCGGCTCCTTCAGCGCTGCCGCCCGGGCGTACGGGGTGACGCAGCCGGCCCTGTCGAACGGTATCGCGCGCCTTGAAGAGCAACTCGGGGCGCGGCTGTTCAGGCGTTCCCCCCGCGGCGCCGCGCCGACCTCGCTCGGTGCGGCGGTCCTTCCGCTGGTGGAGCGTGCGCTGACCGCCGTCGACGAGATGACCGCGGAGGCCGCCCGGTGGAACTCGCCTGCCGCGACGCGCATTCGCGTGGGGGTCTCGCCGTTGATCGATCCGCACCTCGTCGCCCGTCTCTACAGCGCGGTGACCGCCATGGACGGAGCCCGGCACCTGGTGCTGAGCGAGGCGAACATGGCGGAACTGCGTGGCGGCCTCACCGCAGGGGACCTCGACCTGGTGATCATCCCCTCGGTCGCGCCGATGCCGCGGTACGAGCACCGTGTCATCGATGCCGAACCGATCGCATTGATCGAAGCCCGGCCGGAGCGGGCGGGCGTGGCCTCAGTGGAGGAACTCGCGGGGAAGCGGTGGATTCTGATGCCGGACACGTGCGGGTTGACCACCTTCACCCGGGACCTGCTCACGGAATGGGCACTGCCCATGGACGCGTATCCCGGTGAGGCCTCGAGCTACCGGGTGCTGGAGGAATGGTCCAACCTGGGCCTCGGCTCGGCGATGCTTCCGGTGTCGAAGCTCGCGGACCCGGCGACCGTGTACCGCACGGTGGTCGACGGGGAGGGGAACGGGGTGGAGATCTTCTACGAAGCCGTCTGGAATCCGCGGTCCGCCGGTGCTGCCGCGCTGCGGGAACTCGCCGACCGCATCGCCGTACCTGTCGCCTGACCGGCGCGCGGAGTTCGTCCATATCCAGACGTTATGGGCGGATTCACCGGCGGGCTCTACCGATCAGGGGCGCTGCGGTCCTACGTTGGCGTCGCGGCGCCGGCCCGCGGGCCGCGCGGTGTCCGGGTCGCCGCGATCATCGAAGGAGAGTGGACGATGGCATACCTGGAGATCACTCTGAAGGTCGATGAGGCGGACCGCTCCGCGGCAGCGGAGGTGTACACGCAGTACAGGCGACCGTTCCTGGACACTGTGCCGGGGGCTGCCGGCAAGGAACTGCTGGTGCGTGACGAGGACGTACAGGTCCTCCACGGTTTCGACACGGTCGAGCACGCCCGCGCCTATCTGTCGTCCGAGCTGTTCACCCGGGACGTGGTCGGCGGGTTGTCGCCGCTGCTGAAGGCGGATCCGGAGGTGCGGGTCTACGACACGCCATGACACCAGCGCGCTGGGGGTGTGCAGCGGGCCCCGTCCGTTCGCGCACCCCGTGGCGCCGCTGCCGCACGGCGATCCCCCGTGCCGGAGGCTAAGCGAAGCGGGGCCAAGGCGGTGACGTGGGGACCTCTGCGATGTGGCCCCTCAATACCTGTGCGAACTCCGCGGTGTCGCCGGTGCGGAGCAGCGTGATCAGATGTGCATGTTCGGCGATGATCTCTTCGCACCGCGAGAGCAGACCGTCCCCCGAGGCGAAGAGCAGGAACCGGTGACGGTCGGAAAGCCGTTCGTACAGCTCCAGCAGGACACGGTTGCCGCCCGCTTCGACGAATCCGTGGTGGAAGCGGAGGGTCAGGTCGATGAACCGGTGCAGGTCTTCGTCATCGAATGCGGCGCGTTGCTCCGTCAGGGATCGTTCGAGCCGGTCGGCCAAGGCCGACCGCAGTGATTCCGGAGCGCGGTCGACGGCTGTCGTCTCGAGTATGAACCGGGCGTCGGCGAGCTCGGCGGCCGTCCGGTCGGTCACGCCCTGGACGAGGGCTCCGCGCTTGGGGTAGACGACGATCCACCCCTCGTCCTGGAGTCGGGCCAGGGCGACCCGCACCGGGGTGCGGCTCACGCCGAGGCCGGCGGCGACCGAGGCCTCCCCGAGCATCGTTCCGGGCGGATGGACGCCCTCGAGGATGTCGTCGCGAAGCGCCTGGTACGCCCTGTCGGATGCGCTGGCCGGGACCGCGTCGCCTGCGCCCATCGGTACCGCTCCCCTCCTCCGCGCGACTGGTATCCAAATCGTACGTCACAAGGGAGCGCCGGCTCTCCGGTCGGCTCGCCTGGCCGCTCCGCCCGCGCGGGCGGCCTCCAGCATGATCCCCGGGCTGGCCACCGGCCGGGCTTCCTGAGACGATGCGGCGGTGCCTGGTGCCGGACTTTCCCATCGGCGTAGGGGAACGATGAAGAAGATTGCCGTAGCAGTGTTGTTGCTGCTGGGGGTGTACTTGATCGTGCGAGCGGTCATCGAGCCGTTCACCATCGACTTCGGCGATCCCGACACCTACGAGAGGGATTGGGGCGGGCCCGGTCTCGCGGGGGTCCTGCTGGTGCACATGGTCCCCGGCCTCGTCTCCGCGGTGCTCATCGCGTGGTACTGGAGGCGCCGGCGCAACGCTGTGCGGGCCGGCGCCTGAGTGCGTCCGCGCGCCCCTGGGCGCGTCCGGTCCGGGATGTCGGTCCCGCCGCTTAGGGTGGGGCCATGAGTGATCGCGTAGCTCCGCTCGCCTCGATCTCCATCGACTGCGCGGATCCCGATGAGCTGGCCGGCTTCTACTCCCGCCTGCTGGGGCTGAGGGAGGCGTTCGCGTCTCCGGACCGGGGCGTCATCGCGCTCGCCGGTGCAGGCCCGATGCTGACGCTGATGCGGGTGGACGACTACGAGCCGCCGTCGTGGCCGGACGGTGGACAGCGTCAGCAGATGCACCTGGATCTGGCGGCGCGGGATCTGGAGTCGGATGTGGCCGCTGCTGTGGCGCTGGGGGCGCGGGAGGCGGATCACCAGCCCGCGCCGGACCGGTGGCGCGTGCTGCTGGACCCGGCGGGGCATCCCTTCTGCCTGAGCACGATGCTGCCGGACTGATCTCCGGGCCTCTGCGGCGCCGTCAGAACACCCGGACACCGAGCCGTCGCCGCAGTCGCATCTCCCACAGGTTGACGGTCAGCATCTTCTTGTAGGCGGCGGGCACGATCCGGTCGGCCAGCCGGAAGAGCTTCGCGGCCTGGTCGAATCGCGCCTGGTCGGACTCGGTCCATGCCCATCCCATCTGCGCACGGAACTCCGGCGGAAGCGCCGCACGCGTGAAGAACACCGAGAGCCGACCGCCGAGGCGGTGCACGGCCTTGCCGAGGATTCCGAACCGGTGCCCGAGGAAACTCAGGTCCGCCAGGTTCTGCAGATACCGCCGCACCGGCGGGTCGATGCGGATCTCCGCGATACCGCGACGGAAGTACTCGTCGAGCCCCTCGGGGGTCGCGGGCCACTGCTCCGGCTTCACGTTGAGCGTGGTCGCCAGCCGCGCGGCATCGGCGTGCAGACGCGCGCGCAGCTGCGGCGTCATCGGGCCGTAGAGCAGTTCGTGCTGATCGGTGAAGAAGCGTGCCAGGCACACCCCCACCCACAGCTGGAGCCGTGGGTCGTTGCCGCTGTAGCGGACCGGACTTTCAGCCGTGGAGTGCACGTCGGTGTGGATCCGCTGGATCTCGCTCCGCAGGATCGCCTGTTCCTCCGCAGTGCCGAGCAGCGCGACCGCCAGGTACGTGGCGGTGGTCCGGGCACGTTTGATCGGGTGGTCGAGCACCCTGCCCGAGGTCACGCGGCTCTCGACGACCCCGTACCCGACCGGGGCGGTGGCCAGCTGCATGATCACGTTCGCCGCGGCGATGAAGGGGCCGAGGGTCGTCGAGATGTCCGCGAGCGAATTCGCCGCCGTCGTGCTCCGCCCGCGTCGTTGCGTCGCCACTCCAGGACCCCCGCACGTATCGAAGTATATTTGATATGTGATAACAGGAGCGGTCAGCGCAAGTCAAGCAGGCGCGAGGACGCGGTACCGCGCAATCGTGATCGCACACTCCGCGTCAGCCGTAACATGCTGCAAGGACCTGGCCGGCCGACCCGCTGCGGCTATGCGTGGCGTCAGCGCGCCGCAGGAACCCGGTATCCGTGAAAGCGCACCTGCGTGCGGACGCGGAAGCCGAGCTGCTCGTAGAGGGCGATCGCGCCGGTGTTGCTCTCCACCGCGTGCAGGAACGGTTGCTCTCCACGCGCGAGGATCCGGCGGGACAGCTCGATGATCAGGCTCGACGCGAGGCCGCGGCCTCGAGCCTCCGGGGCGGTGCAGACGGCGCTGATCTCGGTCCACCCGGGCGGATGCAGGCGCTCACCCGCCATGGCGAGGAGCCGGCCGTTGTCCCATAGGCCCAGGTACGTGCCCATGTCGATGGTGCGCGGGAAGAAGGGGCCGGGGCGGGTCGCCTCCACCAGCGCGAGCATCTGCGGAATGTCGGCCCCGGTGAGCTCCGCGATGCCCGCCGCCGTGTCCGGAGGCGCGGGCGGGCCGGTCGTCGCGGACCGCCCGGACAGGGCGCACGCGTCCCGGACCATCTGCACCCCGCCGAGCGAGAACTCGGGCGACCACTCTTCCGGAGGGGTGACCGGGGCGCTGAACAGGTCGGCCAGGCCGCCGTCGCCGACCAACTTCGCCAGGTCCTGCCAGTCGGGCCCCGACGGCGAAGCACCGAGCGCCGCGAAGCTGCACACGTCCGGCCGGTAGCCGACCGCGGCGCCCACGCGGCGTGCCAGAGGAGCGTGCACCCCGCGCAGCGAGGCCTCCACCGGGTTGTCCAGTACCGAAGTGTCGGAGCGCATGGCGCACCACGGTACCGGGGCGGCGACCCGGTGGCCGGGCGGATCCCGTCGAATCGAGTCCTCGCCGCGGTCGCGCCGGAGCCCCGCCGGACACGGTTAGTGTGGGAGTGGGTCGTCCCCGGGCCGGGGGCGTGCAGCGGAAAGGAGCAGGCCGATGGGCGGGATCAACCTCGTGCGCGTCTACGAGGCGACCAGTGGCCATCCGCAGCACGACGAGGTCGCGTCGGCTGCGTCGGGTCCGGACGAGCCGAGCGTGTTCCTGGTGGACAGGGTGTGGCCCCGCGGTGTGTCCAAGGACTCGCTGCCGTACGACGTGTGGGAGAAAGACGTCGCGCCCAGCACCGACCTGCGTAAATGGTTCGGTCATGACCCGGACAGGTTCGCGGAGTTCGAGAAGCGCTACCGGGCGGAGCTGGACGACAACGCCGACGCGGCCAAGGAACTCGTCGCCGCGGCCAGGAATCGCTCCGTCGTGCTGCTGTATTCCGCCAAGGACGACAAGCACAACCAGGCCGTGGTGCTGCGGCGGTGGATCAACGGCAAGAAGTGACCCGGGAGCCGGTCGGGCCGGGCGGTGTGCGGGACCGGCACCGGGGCCCTACTTGAACTCGACCTCGTTGCCGCGCAGGGACGGCGCGCCGATCAGTGTGGTCCAGCCGGGGATCGACCGGGCTTCCTCGCCGGATGCGGCGGCGTAGATCTGGGCGAGCGCCCGCTGTTCGGAGTCCGAGTTCCGGTAGTCGGGCTGCGGTGCGGGGGCGTACATCGGGTCCGGCGGGAACAGAGTCGGTGCCCCGTCGGTGTTGATCGCCGGCGGCTGGTAGGAGCCGTCGTTGAGGGCACCGTCCGGTGGTACGGGGAAATCGTCCCCGGGCGCCGCCGCCGGATAGCACTGGGGCGTGCGGTCGTCGAACCAGCGGGGCTCGTCCTGTTCAGGAAGGTACCGTCCCTTGGGGTTGACCAGCTCCAGTGTGACGCGGATGCCGGGGTTCGGGTCGCCGGAGCCGACGATCTTCTTGGTCCGTTCGTGCAGCGCGGAGAACTGGTCGAAACTGCACCCGAAGGCGGGTGAGGCGTTCGCGAACACCTGCAGCGGCCGCACCGACTGCGCCGTGACCGCGATGAAGTCCCCGCGGGTGCGCTCGATCAGATCCGCCGACTTCTGCGCGGTGGCGGATCCGCCCAGCAGCAGGTCGTGCACCTGATGCTGCATCTCCACCACCGTCTTGCCGGTGGTGCGCAGATTGTCCAGCGCGTCGATCAGGTCCGGGGCCGATTCCGAATAGGTGCGTGCGAAGTCGGCCAGCCCCCGGATGTCCGCCTCGATGTCCGGCATCCGGTCCACGGCCTGGGCGGTGATCTCGTCGAGCTTCTCGACGGACCGGCCGATCTGCTGCCCCTGCCCCTCGAGCATGTGGTGGACGGCGCTGAGGGTCACCGAGACGTCCTCGGGCGGGACGGCCCGCAGGATCGGCAGCACAGTGTCCAGCAGGTGCCCGACCTCGACGGCGTTACCGGACTTGTCCTGGTGGATCGTGTCGCCCTCCTCGATGTGCCCGGTGGCGCCCTGGGGGATCTGCAGTGCCACGTAGCGCTCCCCGAACAGCGTCTTGGGCAGGAGCCGAGCGGTGGTGCCGGGCGGGATCTGCTCGGCGAGGCCGGGGTCGAGGTCCAGACGCAGCACCACCTTGTCGCCGCGGGCCTCGGTCTCGCCGACGTTGCCCATGAGGACGCCGCGCGCTTTCACGTCCGCGCGCTCGGGCAGTGCATTGCCCGCATCGTCGGTGACCAGGTAGATGCTGGTGTACGTCGAGAAGGTCTTGTTGTACTGCAGCACCGTGACGACGACGAATCCGATCGCGATGACGATGAGCAGCACGCCGAGCAGGCGCCGGCGCACCGTGGAAATCTCCGGCTCCACAGGCAGTTCCTCCACTCCGGGATCCGGCCGGTCGACCCGGGTCCGCGCGGCATCGGGGCAGTTCGTATCCGGGGGCGGCGGCGCGACGGCAGGTGGACGGCCGTCCGTCCCCGGACCGCGATGACGTTACTGATGTGCACATCTATCTGAGCCGGGGCGCCCCCGCCGACGTGCCGTGCGGCACAGGACCGGCGACGAGGGACGCGCATCACAGAACACCCCGGGTGTGCTTCGGAACCCGCCGCATGGGATCGCCACCGGATTGGGGCGCCCGGCCGCGCGGCCGGCGAATAGAGTGGTGGCGGGACCATGTGACGGACGACGGGACACCGGAGGTGAGGGATGGGTCCACGCATGCCGGTGGGCGGCGACGACGTCCACCCCGGATACGAGCCGGTGCATCTCGATCACAACGCGACCACCCCCGTCGCCCGCGAGGCGGCGGATGCGATGTGGCCGTACGTGACCGAGGTGTTCGGGAACCCGTCCAGCACATCCCGCCAGGGCGTGCGGGCGCGGCGGGCCGTCGACCGGGCACGCGAGCAGGTGGCCGCGCTCATCGGTGCCGGGCCGGACGAGATCGTCTTCACCTCAGGCGGTACGGAATCGAACAACCTCGCCATCCGCGGGTCGGCAGCGCTCACGGATACCCGGGTGGCGGTGTGTTCACGGATCGAACACCCTGCTACTGCGGCGCCGCTCGCGCATCTGGCCGATACCCACGGCTGGCGGGTGCACGAGTTGGATGTGGACGGTGATGCCCGCATCCTGCCCTCGGCGATCCCGCGCGGGGCCATAGGGCTGGGCACACTCATCCTGGCGCACAACGAAATCGGAACCGTGCAGCCGATGCGGTACTTCGCGGACGCGGTGCATGCGGCCGGCGGCCTGGTGCACGCGGATGCCGCGCAGGCGGTGGGCAAGATCGATGTGGCGGTGGACGACCTGGGCGTGGACCTGCTCAGCGTCGCCGGCCACAAGCTGTACGCGCCCAAGGGGGTGGGAGCGCTGTTCGTGCGCCGTGGGACCGCTCTCGCACCCGTGCTGCGCGGCGCGGGCCAGGAAGGCGGGGTGCGGCCGGGCACCGAAAACGTCGCGGGAATCGTGGGGCTGGGCGAGGCCGCGGAGCTGGCGGCAGAACTGTTGGACCGGGAGGCGCGCAGGCAGGCCGATCTACGCGATCGGTTGTGGGAGCGGCTCTCGGCAGCGGTGCCGGACCTGGTGCGGATCACCCCGCGCGACGGCGTCCTGCCGAACACCCTCATGGTGGCCGCCCCGGGGACGGTCGGCGCGGACGTTCTTGCCGCCGCCCCGGAGGTGGCGGCGTCGACGGGCAGTGCATGCCATTCGGGCTCGGGCGTACCGTCGGGCGCGCTGGGGGCCATGGGTGTGGAACCACGGGCGGCATCCGGGGCGCTGCGGCTGTCGGTGGGGCGTTCCACCGCGGAAACCGACGTGGACCTGGCCGTCACGGCGCTGACGCGCGCGATCCTCGGCGGCGCACCGGCGGAGTGAGCCCGTGCCATGGCGGGCCGTCGGAACGCCGCGGTGGGCGATGGGGCGGGACATGGGATGGACCGCGTGGAGGCGCGCGCAGTGGTTGCGCTTCCACAGTGACTGCGCCGTCACGCTTCCACGGCCGGCTCCGGCAACCGCCCCAGTTGGTGCCGCAGGCAGTCCGCCAAGTACGGACGCCGGAAACCGTGCCCCAGGTCGGACAGCACCGACGGCGCTGCCTGTTGGTCCGCGAGCGCGAGTTCCCGCGCCCCCTGTGCCCCGAGGAGGATTCGGGGCCCGAGCGCGGGCACCGGAAGCAGGCTGGGCCGCCGCAGGACGCCGGCGAGTGTGCGGGCGTGTTCGGCCGCCGTGACGGCGCCGGGCGCTGTGGCGTTGACCGGGCCGTGCAGCCGCGGGTCGTACAGGGCCCGGTGGTAGATGTCGACGAGGTCGTCCAGGTCGATCCACGACAGCCACTGGCGGCCGTCGCCGAGCCGGCCGCCCAGCCCGGCCGTGAACAGAGGGCGCTGCAGGCGCAGAGTGCCGCCGAGCGGGCTCTGCACGATACCGGTGCGCACCTGGACGGTGCGGAGCCCCGCCTCGGCGGCGGGGCCGGCCGCGTCCTCCCACCCGCGGACCACCCCGGCGAGGAAGTCCGCGCCGGGCGACGACCGTTCGTCGAGCAGTTCGCCCGTGCGGCGGTGGCCGTAGAACCCGATCGCGGACGCGCTCACGAACACGCCGGGTCCGTCCTGCGCCCGCGCGGCCGTCAGTGCCAGCAGCCGGGTCGGGCCGACGCGGCTGTCGCGGACGGCGGCCTTGTGCGCCTCGGTGAACCGCCCCGCGATCGGGGCGCCGGCGAGGTGGACGACGGCGTCGATGCCGTCCAGCAGGCCGGGGGCCGGCCGGTCGGGGGCCCATCGGCGTTCGTCGGGACCGTCCGGCTCCCGGCGTACCAGCCGCACCACCCGGTGGCCGCCGGTGGTGAGCTGTGCGCAGAGCGCGGAACCGACCATGCCCGACGCGCCGGTCACCGCGATCACCGAGGGGCGCATGCCGGCCTCGCGGGCGAGGGCATGCCGGTGGAGGTCGTCGGCCAGCTGCCTGTGCCGGTACCGGAACGTCTGCTCCAGCAGGGCGCCCGGGACCGGGGTCCGCACGGTGTCGGTCACGCGGGTCGACCGTCCGTGGTCGACCTCGTCGAAACGGTGCTCGTGGCGCCACGGTCCGGAGAGGACGGGAGGCAGGCCCGTCGGCCCGACCGTGACCCGTTCGTCGACGAACCGGTGCGGCGGGGCATACCCGGCCCGGCGGTGCTGCGCATACCAGCGGATCCCCCACGGCAGGCCGAGCACGGCGAGCCCGTCCGCCAGTGAGGCGGCCTCCGCGATCGGGCGCATCGGCTGCCAGGGCGGCAGGAGGCGGTGCAGCGCGCCGTGCCGTGCATGCCAGGCGAAGACGTCCCGGACAGGTGCCGGCACGACGCTCGAATACTCGATCCCCATGCCCTCTCCCTCGTCTGCGGAGCATCCCGGTCGCGTTCAGGATGCGGTCATGGGGGTGTACCCGGGCGGGGATCACGGAAACCGGTCAGCCGCAGGTGCCGGGGGTCTCCTCCCCGCGCATGGCGGCCTCGGCGAAGGCGGCCGCATCGTCCTGCGCCGCCGGCACGGTGCTGCGGTGGTCCTCGCCGGGATACTCGCGGTAGTCGACCGGGGCGTTCCTGCACAGCTGCGCCGCCAGCGTCGCAGTGTTGTCCGCCTGCACGGTCCGGTCGGCGGCGCCTTGCGCGATCATCGTCGGCACCTGCGGCTCCACCCGCCCGGGTTGCTGTTTCTCCAGGTAGTCGGTCAGCGCGGTCAGGTCGGCGTCGGGGCGGAACACCTCCTGGGGCGGCACGGTCGGCGCCTCACGGATCTGCTTGAGGCAGCCGGTGCGGGTGGCGGTCAGCAGCGGCTGCGCGGTGTCGGTGAGCAGGGCACCGGCGTCGATACCGGGGTCCGCGGCCTGTGCACCGAGGAGGATGATCGGCAGGAACGCCTCCGCCGCTTCCGCTCCCGGTTGTGCCGATGCGATGTACCGGACGGTGTCGCCGAGAGCGGTGCCGCCGGGCGCGATGGCGATGGCGGCCTGCAGGTCCAGGCCGGGGGCCCGATCGGGGCCGTTCTGTGCGGTGAACAGTGCGGCCTGCCCGCCTTGGCTGTGGCCCATGACGATCCAGTCGGTGCCGATGTCATCGTCCAGCCCGCGTGCGGCCTTGACGATGTCGACGACGGTGTTCGAGGCGCTCGCGCCGTTCATGTAGGGGTGCCCGCCGGGGGTGCCCAGACCCTCGTAGTCCGTCTGCACCACCGCGTACCCGCGCTGCACCCAGGAGTCGAGCACGGGGACGATCCCCGCGAAGTAGTCGTGGTCGGGTCCGTCGACGGTGTCCGCCGACGGCGCGCAGGTGTCGGCGTATCCGCTGGTGCCGTGGGCCCAGCTGAGCACCGGGTAGCCGCCTTCGGGCGGGGGTGTCGACGGGATCGCCACCGTGCCGGACACGACGATCGGATCTCCGTCGGCGTCCTGCGAGGTGTAGGTGATCAGCTCCGTGGAGGCGGCACTCGGCAGCGCCGCCGCGGTGCGGAGGATGTCGTGGCTGAGCAGCGTGCCGGGTCCGTCCGGCGCCGCCGGGGACGTCCCGCCGCCGGCGGAACAGGCGGCCGACGCGGCCACGACGGCCGCCGCCGTCACGGTCCGCATCAGGCGCGTGGTCCGGAGGGGTCTGTTCCGGTGCAGTGGAATCCGGTTGCGCATCGGCACACCTCCCGACGGTCGAAGACAGGACCCGTGCATTCTGATGTCTTCTCGCGGCGGTCCGGGCCGGGCTTCCGGCGACCGGGACCGCCTGACGGGGGCACCGGTGCGGTCCCCACTCGCGGTTCCCGCTGCGTCAGCGGTTGTAGCGCTCGCGGTGGACCGCGTCCTCCAGGGGCCGTCGGCCGCGCCATCCGAAACGCTCCAGGTCGGGGGTCCGCTGGAATCGGGTCACCGGGCCGACGCACAGCCAGGCGATGGGCCGCACGGGCTCGGGGATGCCCAGCAACCGGCGGAGGTGGTCCTCCTCGTAGAACGACACCCACCCCACTCCGACGTCCTCGGCTACCGCGGCGAGCCACAGGTTCTCGATGGCGAGGACGGCGGAGAACAGGCCCGTGTCGTCCACCGTGTGACGGCCCAGGATGTGCGGGCCGCCGCGTGCCGGGTCGTACGTGACGACGACTCCGGTCCGGCTCTCGCGGATGCCTTCGATCGTGATGGGGTTGAACGTGTCCCGACGCTCCGGCGGCAGGGATTCGGCGAAGGCGGCGCGCCGGCCTGCGACGTGCGCGGCGAACGCGTCGAGTGTGTCCGGACTGCGGACGACGATGAAGTCCCACGGCTGTGTGTTGCCGACCGAGGGAGCGCGGTGGGCGGCGGCGAGGATGCGCATGAGGGTGGCGTCGTCGACGGGTTCGCCGCTGAACTCGGCGCGGACGTCCCGTCGGCGGGCGATGGCCTCGTGCACCGGCATCGAGGGGCCGGCGCCGCCGGGGATGGACACGGTGCGGTGGTCCGGGTGCTCGTGGGTCACGGCGCCCACGGTAACCGGTGGAGCGGACTACCCTGGCAGAACGTGAGTGAGGCGGGTGAGTGCACGGTGGTTCGTACCCATGCCCGCGGGACAACGCCGCTGCGCCGGCTGTATATCGTTCCGCCGGTGCGCAGGTCGACGAGGGGCCGGTGTTCGTGGAGATCCCGGTGCGCGGGTGGATCCCGGCGCCGGCGCTACCCGAAGAACGGCGGCACGAATTCGCACGGCACGGGGGTCTGGTCCACGTCGTCGAGCGCGTTGAGCACGATCGCGGCGGCCCGGCGCGACCCGCAGATGCCCAGGTGGTCGCTGTAGTCGTCGGGGCACCCGTCCTGGACGACGATGTTCGTGACGTCCATCCCCTCACCCCCTGGCACCTGGCCGCTGGTGTACGGCACCACGAACTCGTCGTACCGGGTGCAGATATTGGTGTACCCGATGCCCTTCACGTAGGGGCCCTCCGCACGCCGGGAATCGCCGGACCACAGCTTCGCGAGGAACTCCGAGCCCGTGATCATCTGCGGGATCGACAGGCTCGCCGTGTCGTCCGCGTCGTCTCCGAAGTGCAGGCCGAGGGCGCCCAGCGTGCCGCGCAGCGCCCCGAACGCCCGGGTGCCCCTCCACAGCGGCCCCAGGGAGACGAGCCGGCGCATCCGCCGGTCACCGCCGAGGAACTTGGCCCAGTAGGCGGGCACCAGCGAGCCCTGGGAGTGGCCCACCACGTCGATGCGCTCGGCTCCTGTCGCGTTCAGCACCCGCTCGGCGAACTCACCGAATTCCTCTGCGCTGTCTTCGATCCTGCGCATCCCGCCGATGGCGGAAATGGGCCAGTGGGACCCGGGCAACGCGCCGTAGGTGAGTGTGAACACGGAGAAACCGTGGCCGGTGAGCAGCGGAACGTACGGCCCCCAGTTCGTCTGCCCTCCCCCGCCGGTGCCGTGCGCAAGCACGACCGGCACCGGGTGCTGCGGATCGGGCGGGACGTCCCACCTGTCGGCGCCGGGCAGTGATCCGCCGGGATGCCGGATCTCGGGCGCGATACCGGAGAAGAAGTCGTAGTTCACCGTGCGGTGACGGTGTGGAACTGATTGCGGCGCAGAGTATGTCACTGTGCGGTCGTCGTCGCGGACGTGCACGTGCGCGGTGTGCCCGGTGCGGTCCGGCAGTCCTCCCCGGCCCGCCGGCGCGGAGGCGTCGTCGTCTTCGCGGAACGGCATGCCGTGTCCGCCGGGCCGTGCGTCCTGCTTGCCGGTCGGCGTGTGCTGCTGCGAGGCCGCGCCCTGCCGCTGTGTCCCCTCCTGCTGCTGTGCCCCCTCCTGCGGCAGGGACACCGTCACGGTGGCGGTGCCCTCCGGGCGTGCCGGCGAGCCCAGCCGCTCCGCAACGGTGGAGATCGCCTCGGCCGAGGACAGCGCGGTGCGTTCGGTGGCGGCCAGGGCCAGCGCTGCGGCGTCGCGGGCGGCCTCGCCGGTGACCTCGTCGAGCGCGGCGGCCGACTCGCGCAGGAGCGACGCGACGCGGATCGGGGCTGCGATCGCGTCGCCGAGCATCCGGGCCAGGCGGGAGTCCGACACGCTTCCGGACTCTACTGCGGCGGGGCGCCGCGCGCCGCGGTGAACAGCCCCGTGCACACCCCGACCAGGACATCCGGGGCGGTGCGGCGGCCGTCCATGAGCCAGTCGACCAGCAGGTGGTTCACGCCGCCGGCGAGCGCGGTCGCGGCGAGATGCGGGTGCGGCGGCATGGATGCGGGGTCCGTGTGCGCCCAGGTGGCGGTGATGATGTCGGTGAACCCCCGGAGGACACGGTGGCGCCGGAGCTCCATGTCCTCTGAGACGCCCACCACCTCGACCAGGACCACCCGTGCGCGCCGGGGGTCGTCGGCCAGGTGTCGGATGAACGCGTCGAGTGCCGCCGCGGTGACGCTGTCCGGGCCGGGGCCTGCGTCGTCCATCGCGGCGGTGGTGGCAGACCGCAGGCCGGCGACGAGTTCGTCGTACAGCGCCGCGAGGCAGTCCTCCCTGTCGCTGAACGACTCGTAGAAATACCGTTCGGTCAGACCGGCCGACCGGCATATCCGCTTGACCGGCGTGGCGTGATACCCCGCGGTCCCGAACAGCTCCAGGGCCGAGGACAGGATCGCAGCGCGGCGCCGCGCGGTCCGCTCCGACGCGGTGAGCCCCTGGTAGCGGCGTGGAGAGCCGCGATCTGACATGACGGTCTTCCCTTTCGATCGACTCAGTGGCACACTAGTCGACGTAAGTGACATGATGGCGTGTCAGTAATGCGGGCGTGTCAGTAATGCGGGCGACCGGGAGGACGCGGCATGGGCAGGTGGACGAGGGGCGATCCGCGCTCCGCGATCGGCGGCAGGGCGGTGGCGGTCACCGGCGGTGCACAGGGCATCGGGCGGGAGATCGCGCGGCAGCTCGCGGACGCCGGAGCGCGTGTCGTGATCGGAGACCGCGACCTGCAGGCCGCGCGGCGCACGGCTGCGGAGATCGGCGGCGGCGTCACTGCGCTGAGTCTCGATGTCACCTCCACGGAGTCGTTCACGGGTTTCCTCGATCAGGCCGAGTCGCTGTCGGGTCCGCTGGACGTGCTGGTCAACAATGCGGGCGTCATGTGGACGGGTCCGTTCGACGAGGAGCCGGACGCCGCCACCGGGGCCATGCTCGCGGTCAACCTGCACGGCGTCATCCGCGGTGTGCGGCTGACGGCTCCGGGGATGCGGCGGCGGGGACGTGGCCACATCATCACCGTCGCGTCGGCGGCCGCGCGCCTCTCCCCTCCCGGTGAATCCACCTACGCCGCCACCAAGCACGGCGTGCTCGGGTACCTCACCGGCGTGCGGGAGGAACTGCGCGGGAGCGGGGTGCGGATCACCGCGGTCATGCCGACGGTGGTGGACACCGCTCTGGCGGGGGGCACCGCCACCGGGTCCGTGCCGCTGCTGACGCCCGCCGACGTGGCCGCGGCCGTGGCGGACGCCCTCGTGCGCCCGCGTTTCGAGGTGACCGTGCCCGCCTCCGTCGGCCCGCTCAGCCGGCTCGCCGACGTCCTCCCGCAGAGACTGCGCGACGTGGTGCTGCGCCGGATGGTGCCGGACCAGGTAGCCGCCACGCGGTCGCCGGAGTCCCGGGAACGGCGCGCGGCCTACGAGCCCGGGGCGTTCGGGCAGGGCCGGCACGAGGCGGGCGGGGCCGGGCATTCAGAAGAGGGAGGCGATCGGTGAACAGCACAGGTACAGGGCACGCGGCGGATTCGCAGACCGGAACGGTGCGCCCCATACCGGAATTCGACGGCGTGCACCGGATCTGGCCGCGCGGCGACAGGCTCGCGGCGGTGCGGTCCGCGTCGGAGCGGTTCCATGAGCGCTTCTCCGCGCAGGGGCGGGTACGGGCCGTCAAGACGGTCGAGATCGCGGAGGCGCCCTACCCGTCGCGCTTCGCCTTCCAGGGTTATTCGCTGCATGCCAACCCGTTCATCTCGATCATCAACCGGATGATGGTCATCCAGTTCACCGGCTTCGACGGTGCGCTGAAGACCCTCGTCTGGGAGCCGACGGTGGCGCAGGGGTCGGCCGAGGCGCCCTTCTACCATGCGATCCAGCGCATGGGGCGCAGGCTGAAGGTCGAGCGGTTCTTCGCCGAATACCTCAACGACCCGGATGACGTCCTGCCCGGGCTCGGTCTGCGCAACGAGGACGTCGACTATGTCAGCTTCGACCATCTGCACGTGCAGGACGTGCGCATGATCATGGGGTCGACCGGCGTGATCGAGGGCGAATCCGCGCCGCGCGCACCGCTGTTCCCCGCCGCGAAGCTCCTGGTGCACCGCAAGGAGCTGGGCACCTTCGAATCGATGCACCCGATGCAGTGGGCCTGGTACGTCGAGCGCGGCATGGAGGGCGTCCCGGACGACCGCCTGGAAATCTTCGACGGCGACGTGGAACTGGGAGAGGGCGTGGCCCTGCTGTGGACTCCGGGGCACACCGACGGCAACCATTCGCTGTGCATCAACACGCCCGACGGGGTGTGGGTGCAATCGGAGAACGGGATGGCGCCCGACAACTGGCACCCCGAGCACTCGACGATCCCGGGCGTGAAGCAACAGGCCGCCTTCTACGGCCGGGAGGTCGTGCTCAACGCGAACACCCTGGAGGACACGCTGGACCAGTACGACTCGATGGTCAAGGAGAAGACGGTCGCCTCGCGCTCGGCGGTGGACCCGCGCTGGTCGCAGGTCATCCCCTCGTCCGAGTGCTCCTCGCGGCGCCGCCAGTGGCCGCTGCGCCCGACGTTCCGGCACGGCCCGCTCGACTATGGGGCCATCACCGTTCCGCAACGGTCCTGAGGCCGGCCCGCCGCCTGCAGGCTCCGGCGGGCGTCATGCCAGCCCGGTGTCGTCCAGCACCGAGTCACCCAGGCGCGGGCCCTCGTCCTCCCACCGCCACACCACCGACGGCCTGCCGGTGGCCTGGATGCGCATGCGCTCGTCGGTCCGCTCCAGTCCCGGCAGCATCTTGAGGGTGCGGTTGAGGTTGCCGGCGTCGGGGCGGGCTCCCAGCAGTTCGGCGGTGATCTCCACGGCGAACGTCGCCGGGAACTTGGGGCCGGTGATGGCGCGGGTGAACCGGTCGTGCCGCCACAGCAGCCCCCCGAGGATCCTGCGGCCGTGGTAGACGATGCGGTCGTGGTCGAACGCCAGCGAGGCGGCCCGGTCGAACGGCAGCCAGTGCACGTCCACATCGTCGGTGGGCCGGTAGTCCGCCGAGCCCACCACAGCCCACAACGCCACTGACAGGGTGGGCCCGCGAGGGTCGCGGCTGGGTTCGTCGAACACGGCGAGCTGGCCCGCGTCGACGATGGCGTCCTCCGGGATGCCGAGCTTCTCCCCGGCGGCCCGGCACGCGGCGCTCCGCAGCCGTTCCCCCGAACGCAGCAGGACGCCCGGCAGCGCGAGGCGCCCGGTGTACGGCTCGCGGCGGCGCGGGGAGACGGCCAGCCGCAGCTTGCCGGGCTCGGGGTTGCCGAAGCGCAGCACAATCACGTCGACCGACACCGAGGACTGTTCCATGTCCTGGACATCTTAGAGCGTCAGCCACCCGCGGCGACGCGCCACGCCGTCGGCTCGACACGGGAGGCGGCTCCTGGTGCGATCGGGGGATGGACACGCGATTCCACCGCCCCGCCGCGGCGGTCGCCCTGCTCACTGCCGGGGCCCTGACGCTGTCGGGGTGCGGCGTCTTCGGCCAGGAGGACACCGCGCTCGACAGGTTCACGGAGGCCTTCAACAACGGCGACGTCGCGGCCGCGGCCGCGCAGACGACGGACCCGGCGGCGGCGCAGGACACTCTGCAGGCCGTCTTCGACGGCATAGGCGACACCGAGGCGCACATGGACGACCCGGACAGCGACGCCGCGCAGCAGCCGACCGAGTTCGATTGGACCGTCCCGGCCGGCGACACGGTGCACACCGCCGGCAGCGTCGCACTGACCCCGGATGGTTCGAAGGTGCAGTGGTCGCCGCAGATTCTGGATACCCGGCTGCAACCGGGCGGGCGCATCGTGCTGTCGGACGACACGCGCTTCACTGCGCCGGTGGTGGATCGCGGCGGTGCGGACCTGATGCGGTGGGCGCCGGTCACGCAGGTGACGATCGACGCCGGGAACCCGGCGGCCGCCGAACCGGTGGCGGACGCGGTCTCCGCAGTCGAACCGTCGATCACCGCTCCGCAGATCCGGGAGGCCCTGGCGGCGGAGCCGGAGAAGCCCTACACGGTGATTTCGCTGCGTGACGAGGACCTGGCGCCGATCCGGGAGCGCCTCGAGGCCGTCGACGGGGTGCAACTGACAGAGCAGGGGAAGCTGATCACCGCGGCCAAGAACCTGCAGTCGCCGGTGTTCGGGGAGCTGCGCGAATATTGGCGCGGCGTGCTCGACGAGGGCGCGGGCTGGTCGCTGACGGTGTCCAACCCCGGCGGCGACGCGACGATCGGCGGCAAGGCCCCCGCGCCGCTCGATGCGGTGCGCACCACGCTGGACCTGCCGACCCAGACGGCGGCGCAGCAAGCGGTGGACGCGCGCAGCGAGCCGGCCGTCATAGTGGCGATGAGCCCGTCGACCGGCGGGGTGCTGGCGGTGGCGCAGAACGAGGCGGCCCGCACGCAGGGGCCGATCGCCCTCACCGGCCTGTTCCCGCCGGGGTCCACCTTCAAGACCGTGACCACGTCGGCCGCCCTGCAGGCCGGGGTCGCAGAGCCGGACACGGTGCTCCCCTGCCCCGCGCAGACCACGGTGGACGGCAGGGTGATCCCCAACGATGAGGACTTCGACCTGGGCGAGGTGCCGCTGCATACTGCGTTCGCGCAGTCGTGCAACACCACGCAGGCGATCATGTCCTCGCAGCTGCAGCCGTCGTCGATGCAGGATGTCGCCGCCTCGCTGGGGTTCGGCGTGGACTTCACCACTCCGGCGCTCACGACCGTGACCGGGAAGGTTCCCGCCACCGAGGCCGGGCCGGAACGTGTGGAGGCCGCGATCGGCCAGGGCACCGTGACGTCGAGCCCGTTCGGGATGACCGAGATGGTGGCCTCGCTGGCCAACGACGGTCGGATGGTGCTGCCGATGCTGGTGGAGGGGAAGCAGGCGAAGGCCGATCAGCAGCCCCCGCCGCTGCAGCCGGGCACCGTGGACGCCGTGCGGAGCATGATGCGCGAGGCCGTGACGTCGGGGACCGCGAGCAGCCTGTCCGGTATTGCGGATCTGGGCGGCAAGACCGGCACGGCCGAGGTGGCCGACAGGCCGGCGCACGGGTGGTTCGCCGGGATCCGCGGAGACGTGGCGTTCACAGCGTTCATCGAGGGTGCCGACTCGTCGGGGCCGGCCGTGCAGATGGCCGGAGAGTTCCTGCGCGGCATGCAGCAGTGACGGGGGTCCTGGCTCCGCCGCCTGTGCCGGCGCAGCTGGTCGCGCAGGCTATGCCGCCCGCGCGGGCCCCGCTGCGACGAGCGGCCGCAGCGGGGTGCGGGTCACGGCGCGCACCACGGGCCGCAGAAGGCGGGCGACGACGAGCGCGACGATGAGGCCGATGATCGCGCCGCCGACCAGTCCGGCGATCACGTCGTGCGGGTAGTGGGCGCCCACGTACACCCGCGAGAACGCCATGATGATCGCGACGACGGCGGCCAGCAGACCCCACTTGCGCTCCACCAGGTACAGGCCGACCGCCGCGGCGGCGACGATCGTCGAGTGGTTGCTGGGGAATGCGTAGTCGCCCACGGGGTCGCAACCGTCCAGGAGGAACGCATCGGGATAGACATGGCACGGGCGCGGCTCATCGAAGAACGATTTGACCAGGTCGTTGACGAAGTAGGCGACGACGGTGGCCACCGGCACGGCCAGCGCCGCGGCCATAGCGGCGGTTCCCCGGCCGCGGGCGCGCCACCACGCCACGAGCATGAGCAGGGCGAAGAGCGCGAGCCCGATGTCGGTGAACGCCTGCATCGCGCCGTGGAGCCACGAGGTGTCGCGCGCGAATTCGTTGACGTCCAGGTACAGCGAACCGTCGACGGAGGCGCCGTCGAGCGCGGCGAGAGTGGCGGTCATGCGTCGGGGCTCCTCGGGTGCGGGTGGTGCGGGCCGCTCGGCGTGGCGGGGACCGGCTCGTTCCGGCCGGGTCGAGGGTACCGGCAACCGCGGGTGCGGGGAGCTCGGCGACCGCGGGCTTCACAGGCGCGTGCCGCTGCCGTGCGGGGCGGGGTCGGAGGGTGCCGGCGGCGGGGTCAGGGCCGGGCCCGCCACCAGCCCGTCGCGTCCTGGTATTCGCGTGCGGCGGTGAGCACCAGCCGGTCCGCGTGCCGGGCGCCGACGATCTGCAGCCCCACGGGCAGCTCCGCCGCGGTGAAGCCGCACGGCACGGAGATGGCGGGCTGCTGGGTCATGTTGAACGGGTACGAGTACTGCGACCAGGTAGGCCAGCGATCGCCGAACCAGCCGGGCGGCACCTCCAGTCCGGCCTCGAACGGCGCGATGGGCATGGCGGGGGTGACCAGCAGGTCGTAGGTTTCGTGGAAGGCGCCCATGCGCACGCCCATGTTCATGCGCACCTCCATCGCATCGAGGTAATCCTGCGCGCTGTAGCCGAGTCCCTGGTCGCACACCGTGCGCAGGGCCGGCTCCATGAGGTCGCGCTGCTGCGCGGTCAGGTGCGCGGTGGCCTTGGCGGCGCCTGAATACCAGAGGCACTCGAAGTGCCGTAGCGGATCGTCGAAGCCCGGGTCGGTGTGCTCCACCCGGGCACCCAGCGACTCGAGCACGGCGACCGCCCGGTCCACGATCCGCCCGACCTCCTCGTCGAGCGGCGCGAATCCCAGGTCGCGGCTGTAGGCGACGCGCAGCCCGTCGAGTGCCCGCAGCCCGTTCCGCGGCTCCTGCTGGTCGTGGCTGTAGGGCCGGGTGGGGGTGGCCAGGGCGGACCAGTCGCGGGAGTCGAAGCCGGTGATCACGTCCATCAGCAGTGCCGCATCCTCGACGGTGCGGGTGATGGGGCCGACATGGGCGAGGGTCCCGAACGGGCTCGGCGGATACATCGGCACCGTGCCGTAGGTGGGCTTGAACCCCACTACGCCGCAGAAGCTTCCGGGGATGCGGACTGACCCGCCGCCGTCGGTGCCGATGGCGAGCGGACCCATCCCGGAAGAGACTGCGGCGGCCGCTCCCCCGCTGGAACCGCCGCTGGTGAGCCGGGTGTCCCACGGGGTGCGGGTCGCGCCGTGGAGGGGGCTGTCGGTCACACCCTTCCAGGCGAGCTCGGGGGTGGTGGTCTTGCCGGGGCACACCACGCCGGCCTCGCGCAGGCGGGCCACGGCGGGTGCGTCCTCGGCCCACGGGCCCGCCGGGTCGACGGTGCGTGAGCCGCGGAGCGTAGGCCAGCCGTCAGTGAGGAAGATGTCTTTGATGGAGGTGGGCACCCCGTCGATGAGGCTGCATGGCGTGCCCGAGGACCAGCGGCGCTCGGACTCGGCGGCCCAGGTCAGCGCGTGATCCTCGTCGACGAGGCAGAACGCGTTGAGGTCGCTGTTGCGTTCCTCGATCCGGTGCAGCACGGCGCGGATGGCGTCGACCGGTGAGATGTCGCGGCGCCGGTAGCCGTCGATCAGGTCGGTGGCGGTCCAGTCGGCCAGGTCGGCGGGGCGTGCGCCGGGTGCGTCCGGATTCATGGTGTCCTCCTGAGATTCCGCCGATCGTCGGTGATGTGCTGGTGGTCGTCTACGGACCTGGTGGTCATCTACGGACGTAGCCGCGCTTCTTGTCGACCACGTTGAGGAGCGCCGACGTGCCGCTTCCCGGGGCGCCGCCGGCGGCGTACCGCCGGAAATTGTCGACGAAGATATCGGCGAGCCTGTCGCGCCAGCCGGCCGCGTCGCCGCTCATGTGGGCGGTGACCAGGGCGGTGTCGATCGACCAGAGCGGATGGTCGGAGGGAAGCGGCTCGGTCTCGAAGACGTCGAGGGCCGCCCCGGCGATCCCGTGCTCCTGATCGCGCAGGGCCGCGACGAGGTCGTCGGTGGACACCAGCTCTCCCCGTGCGATGTTGATGAGGCGTGCCCGCGCGGGCAGAGCGCGGAGGACGTCGGGCCCGACCATGCCGCGGGTCTGGTCGGTGAGCGGAGCGGCGAGCACCAGGTAGTCGACGTCGCCGGCCACGGCGGCCAGGTCGTCGCTGGCGTGGACGATCCCGAAGTCCGGGTCGTCCGCGCGTGCCACCCGGCCGATGCCGGACACCCGCATGCCGACCGCGGTGAGCAACCCGGCGATCTCACGCCCGATCGCCCCCGTGCCGGCGACCATCGCGTGCGCGCCGTCGATGCGTTCGGTCTCGCGGTGCCGCCACCGGGACTCGGACTGCAGGCGCAGCGAGCCGGGGACGTCTTTGGCGAACGCGAGGATGGACGCCAGCACGAATTCCGCGATGGGCCTGTCGAACACCCCGCGGGAGTTGGTGACGACGACGTCGGAGTCGACGAGCTCGTCGAACAGCAGGGTGTCCACCCCGGCCGCCGCGATGTGCACCCACTGCAGGGAGTCGGCGTGGGGCCACGCGTCGCGGAGCGCGCCGGAGAAGAAGTCCCAGAGCAGCAGGACGTCGGCCCCGGGGAGGTGGCGCGCGAGGTCGTCCGCGGTGGTGTAGCGGACCTCGGCGGCCTGCTGTTCCACCTCGGGGAACCGGCGTGGCGCGTCCTCGGACTGCAGCACGACGACGACGGGTTCTGCGGGGCTCATCGGTGGGGGTGCTCCTGTGTCGGGGTGGGTGGGGTGTCTCCGCGGTGTCCGCGGCCGACGGCGGTGCGGTGGCCGCTGCGGCTGTCGGCGTACCTTCCGCCCATCAGCTGTCGCAGGTCGTCGACGGCGGTGGACAGGTGGGCGCGGATGGCGGCGGCCAAGGCGTGGCCGTCGCCGTCGACGAGCAGATCCACCAGGCGGTGGTGCTCCTGAGGCAGGGTCTCCGGCCGCAGATAGGCGTGCTCCAGATTGACCATGCAGATGCGGGACTCCGCAGCCAGGGTGGTGTAGGTGCGGGAGAGGCGTCGGTTGCCGGTTTCGGCGACGAACGTCGAATGGAATGCCAGGTCGACGCGGGTGGCGGCAGGCCAGTCGCCGGCGTGCACATGCGCCGGCATGCGGTCGAGGACCGCGCGCAGGCGGTCGGCGACGGCGCCGCGGTCGGATGCGGGCAGCCGGACCAGATGTTCGGCGGCTGCCAGCTCCACTGCGGAGCGCACGGCGTAGACCTCCTCCACGTCGCTGGGGGTCAGTTCCACCACGAACACGCCGCGGTTGCGTCGGCTGACCACCAGACCCTCCTGGGCGAGCCGTTGCAGGGCTTCGCGGACTGGTCCGCGGGACACCTGCAGCCGCCCGGCGAGCGACGCCTCGCCAACCTGTTCGCCGGGCCGGAACACGCCGTCGAGGATGAGCTCGCGGAGTTGGTCGGCGATCAGCACCGAAGTCTGCGGCCCCGCGATTGGCCGGAGCAGTTGTGCGGGGTTCGGATTCGCGGGTCTTCCGGCCGGCGGTGTCCGATCGCTGCGCGACGGCGCGTCGCCCGCCGTCGTCACGGTCACCCCCGCCCCTCCAGCACCGCGTCGACCGCGGCCGCGAGGCGCCGGACGCCGTCGGCGATCTCCTCGTCGGTGACGATCAGCGGCGGGATGATCCGCACCACGTTGCCGAGCCCGCAGTTGAGCAGCAGCAGCCCCTGCTCCACGGCGGCGTGCTGCACGGCGTGGCCGGTGGCGACATCGGGCGTGCCGTCGGGCGCGGTGAACTCGATGGCCTGCATGAGCCCGAGCCCGCGGACGTCGCCGATGGCGCTCCGCGTGGACGCCATGTCCCGCAGTGCGGCATGGAGCGCGGCGCCACGATCACGGGCATTGTCGACCAGGCCTTCGTCGCGCACCACGTCGAGCGTCGTCGCGGCGGCAGCGGCGGCCACGGCGTTGCCGCCGTAGGTGCCGCCCTGCGAGCCGGGCCATGCGGTGGCCATGAGCTCGGTGGATGCGGCGATCGCGGAGATGGGGAAGCCGCTGGCGATGCCCTTGGCCATGGTCATGATGTCGGGTACGGCCCGTGAATGCTGGTGGCCCCAGAACCGGCCCGTGCGGCCGACGCCGGACTGGATCTCGTCGGCGATCAGGAGGATCTCGTGCCTGTCGGCCCGCTCACGGAGCCCCTCGAGGAAGCGTGGCGGCGTGGGGATGTAGCCGCCCTCCCCGAGGACCGGCTCGACGATCAGGGCGGCCGTGTCCTGCGGGCTGGACACCGTCTGGAACAGGAAATCCAGCTCGCGCAGGCAGAAGTCGACGGTGGCGTCCTCGTCCCACCCGTAGCGGTAGGCCGTGGGGAACGGGGCGAAGTGGACACCGGCCATCAGCGGCGCGAAGCCCGACCGGAACTTGGTGCCGGAGCTGGTCATCGAGGCGGTGGCGACGGTACGGCCGTGGAATCCCCCGTGGAACGCGACGATGTTGGGGCGGCCGGTGGCCATGCGGGCCAGGCGCATGGCCGCCTCGACCGCCTCCGAACCGGAGTTGGTGTAGAAGAGCGAGTCGAGTTCCTGCGGCAGGACCTCGCCGAGCTTGTCCGTCAGCTCCAGCAGCGGCTTGTGCATGACGGTGGTGTACTGCGCGTGGATGACGGAGCCGACCTGGGCGCGGGCCGCCTCCACCACGCGCGGGTGGCAGTGGCCGGTGCTGGTGACGCCGATGCCCGCGGTGAAGTCCAGGTAGCGGCGGCCGTCGGTGCCGTGGATCCAGCAGCCCTCGGCGTGGTCGACCACCACGGGGGTCGCCTGCTTGAGGATGGGGCTCAATGCGGTCATGTGATCAGGCTCACCTTCTGATTGTAGATTGTCAACAATCGTGTCGGGGGTGTCCGCGTCCGGTTGCGGCGGGCGTGCGGCCCGGCGTCGGCCGCGGTGTGCCGCTCAGCCTCGGACGGCCAGGGAGAGGGCGGTCTGGCGGGGCATCGTGCCGTCCAGCAACCAGGGCGCAAGCACTTTCTTGACCAGGGTGAACATCTCGCTGCGGAGGCGGCCGTAGACGTCGTCGTCCTGATCCAGCAGTACCCACCACGCCCAGGCGACGCCGCCGGCGTTGGCGATGAAGTCGGGCACGACGGGGATGTCGCGGACGGCGAGCTCGAGCTCCGCCTCGTGGGTGGCGGCGGCGTTGGCGCCCTCCACCACGATCCGGGCCTTCACCTCATGGTGGTTGTGGGCGGTCAGGGCGTAGGAGACGGCGGCGGGTACAAGCACGTCGACGGTGAGCCCGAGGACGGCGTCGCGCGGGAGCTGCTCGGTGTCGTCGCCGAGTCCGGAGCGGTCGAACTCGCCCCACTCGTTGCGCGTGGCCAGCAGCGCCGGGATGTCGAGGCCGTCGGGGTTGTAGACGGTGCCGAGCGCGTCGGAGACGGCTACCACAGTGATGCCCATGTGCTGTGCGTAGAGGGCCGTAGACCCGCCGATGGTGCCGAATCCCTGGACCGCCATCGTCGTCGACTCGGGTTTGTCGCCCAGCTCGGCGAGGGTGGCGGCCGCAGCCTGGGCCACCCCGTATCCGGCGATCAGGTCGGAGACCAGGCCGTCGGGGGTGGAGGCGGCCATGGCGTCCTCCACGCGGTGCAGCGTGGCGTCCCTGTCGGAAGAGCGCGAGATCTGGGCATGGTAGGACGACGGCCCGAGGCCGGCCTTGTCGAACTGCGCGTCGAGCACATGCTGGGACACGCCGAGATCTTCCGCGGTGACCCACGAGCGCTCGAGGAACGGGCGCATCGCATCGATGTAGCGGAGGAGTACCCCGTCGCTGTGCTCGTCCTTCGGGTCGAAGTCGATACCGCCCTTGGCACCGCCCACCGGCAGGTCGAATGCCGCGGTCTTGGTGGACATCGCGTACGCGAGGTCCTCCACTTCCCGTTGGGTGCAGCCGGCGCGCATGCGGCAGCCTCCGGTGGCGATGCCTTCCACCAGGTCGTGGACCACGAGGTAGCCGACGGCCGGGGACAACTTGTCGTGCCAGGTGATGGTCAGGTGCGGTTTGGTCTGCAGGACCGGCTTCGGTTGCATGGGACCTCCTGGTGACGGCGTGCCCCTCGGGGTGGCGCTGGTGGTGTGTCGGAGTACGGGACTTTCTGTCGGGGACGGATGGGGGCCGCATCGACGGCCTTACCCGCAGGGTACGTACGAGTCGGCCCCGTGGGGCGGAATCGGCGGGTGTCAGAACGGTGGCGGACCGTCCGTGGATTCCTCAAGGCCGCCCGACCCGCCCCACGGGTCGACCTTCTCGCCCGGGAGGCGTTGTCCCATACGCCGCGCCCGGCACGCGCGGCGCTCGGCTCGGACCCGCGCGGCACGGTTGTCCGCCCGGGAGCGTCGCGGTCCGCCGGCACGGACCCCGTCGACCATCTCCTCGCTCTTCACCCGCAGGACATCGAGAACGCCGAACGGGGCGGACTCGTACTCGTGCCCGGTGGGCGCCGTCAGATGCAGCGCGCGATCCGGCCCGACGCGCTCCTTCCACACCCCGGAGTGCTTCATCCGATGGTGGTACCGGCAATACGGCTTGAGGCCTTCGCTGGTGGTCATGCCGCCGTGCATCGGATCGGCATGGTTGAACGGCACCGTATGGTCGAGGTCGCAATTCCACGCGGCGGCATCGCATCCCGGCCACTGGCACCGGCCGCCGACGATCCGTACCCATGTGTCCAGCACGCTGCCCGGCCGGTAGCGCCACGCCGACTCGGGTACGCCGTGGGCGGGCGGACCGGCCGGTCGACCGGTGGGATCGTCCGATGCTCGCCGTCGCTTGTCCTCGGGCAGCCGAATGGGACGAAGGGTGCCGCTGCGCGCGATGCTGCGCGCGTGTTCGGCTCCGATCACGCCGTAACCGTCGAGGTACCCGGGGTCATCGCTCCCCCGCAATGTGCTGTCCATGATGATCACGTGCACCAGCGGCTTCCGCTGCGCCGGAACCGTGCGCCCGGCGCGCGGGCACGCGTCACCGCCGCACGCGCAAGGCAGAATCTGCGCGCCGTCGACCAGCGCCATCAGGGCGTCCGCTCGCCTCTGGTCGAGGCTGCGGCCGTCCTTCGTGCACACGTCCCGTGCCATCTCGGTCAGCCGCCCCACAAGCCGCCGCCCGTCCTCGGCAGGCAGGGATCCGTTGAGGTAGACAGCGCCGTCGATATCGTCGCTGACGCCGACGAACCGCTCCTCGCGCTTGCGGGCACGCCGGGTGCGGACACCGTCCGGATCCTTCCTGGCGATCACCCGTGCGATGGTGTCGGTCAACCGGCGGCCCACCAGGCCCCGGCGCACGGGACGCGGCCGGTCGCCGGTTTCCTGGCCGTCGTCAGGTTCGTCGTCGGCGCCGTCGCGGGAGTCCGCTGGCCCATCGGGCTCATCGCCGCGACCCGCTGTCCAGTCAGGCTCGACGACGGGTGCGTCGGGCGCGATGTAGCGCAGTGCCTCCGCCTCCACTTCGTCGATCCGTTCGCGGTCGACATTGACCGTGGCCGACTCGATCTGGCGTACCCGGAAACCGCTGAGATGACCCGTGGCCATGGCGGCCCGGGTGCGGGGCAATCTGTCCCGCAAGGACAGCGCAAGGGAGATGTCCGCGCCGGCATGACAGCGTTTGGCCAGCAGGGCCGCGGCGATCTGCGCCTCGGCGACCTCGACGGGGTCCGAGGCGTAGTCACCCTGCTGCTCGTACTCGCTCTCCACGGCGTTGACGAAGCGCGCGGTGGCGGCGAGCCGGCGCTCGGCCAACGCCGACTCGATCCGCGCACAGTCGGAGATGACGTCAATGAGGGACGCGGAATCCGCGGCATTGAAGTCGGGGAAGCAGTCACGCCAGGACCGGCAATCACCCAGACTCGCCAGGTCTTCCAGCATCCGAACCCCCCAGTGGCACCCGATCTTCACCGACGCTTCGATGGTACATGCGTTCGACGACAGGTCGAGCGGAATTCGATGACAGTTTCGATACGGGCACGGTGTGAACCCGAGCGGGAGTGCCCGGTGTGCGAGGGGCTGTGGAACGCGGGCCTGTCGGGAAGCACGGATTTGTCGGCGGCCGGGGGCACACTGGGGTGCATGAACTGGTTCACCTCCGGCGGCGCCGAGTACGCGCGTTCGCGACCGGATTACCCGCCTGAGGTCGCCGCGTTCCTCGCCTCGCTCGCGGCGCCGGATGCCGACGCCGCCGGTAGAAAGGCACGGGTTGTCGATATCGGATGCGGATCAGGACAGTTCACCTGCCGGCTGGCCGAGGTGTTTCCGGTCGTCGTCGGAGTCGACCCGAGCCTGGACCAGCTCGCCAGCGCAGCGGCGCCCGCGTCCGGCGCCGGTGGGCGGGTGGACTACGTGTGCGGGGAAGCGGAACGGCTGCCGTGCGCGGACGGCAGCGCGTCGTTGATCACCGCCGCCCAGTCGGCGCACTGGTTCGACCTACCGAGATTCTGGGATGAGGTGCGCCGCATCGCCGTCGACGGGGCTGTGGCCGCCTTGGTGACGTACGGGACCATGACGATCGAGCCGGTGGCTTCTGGTTCGGCGGACCCACTCGTGGAGCGTTTCGACCGATTCTACCGTCATGAGATGGCAGAGTACTGGCCGCCGGAACGAGCGCTGATCGAAAGCGGCTACGCGGAGATCGATTTCCCGTTCCCTGAGATCGCGGCGCCGCGTATGACGATCCGCCGCCGATGGGGGCTCGACGACGTGGTCGGGTACGTGAAGACGTGGTCGGCCGTCCGGAACCTCAGGGATCAGGGGCGGGACAACATCCTCGACCGATTCGTGGAAGAGCTTGCCGCGCTGTGGGAGCCGTGCGGTGCGGGCCGTGCGGTCGAGTGGCCGGTCACGATGCGCGTGGGGCATGTGACGTGACCGGCCCACGGCCGTGCACCGTTGATGCGGGACGGGCATGACGGTGCGGCGCGCAGAGCCGCGTCGTCGATGAGTCATGCGGGGCGCAAGTCCGGCGCATCCGCGACGGTGACCTCAACCGGGATGCGTCTTTCCCACGCTAGGGCGCGACCACGCCTTCGATCGGCCGCTCCCCGGCGACGGCGGAGCGGAAGTCGACGAGCGCGCGCTGCAGGTGTCCGGGGGAGGTGACGACGACGGCCGCCGGCGCGTCCCGTTGGTCCAGGATCGTGTCGGTGAAGCGGGCGTTCTCCACGGTGGACGTCGACTTGTCCTCCTTGGTGATCCGCTCGGCAGCGACACCGTGGGCGACGAGCCAGTCGAACATCGCGTCCGCCTCGGTGACACCGGACCGCGGCACGCCGCCGGTGACCACGATCGGCGCCGTCGGGTAATCGCGGGCAAGCGTCAGCGCGGCCTGCAGCCGGTGTTCGAGGACCGGCCTCATGGTGCCGTCCGGGAACAGGCCCGCGCCCAGCACGACGATGGTGGTCTCGTCCGGGTTCGTCCGCAGAAACAGCGGTGCGTCGGTGGTCAGCGTCTGGCTCTCCGTGCAGGCGACGATCGCGTCGCGGTTGTCGGTCTGGCAGCCGCCGACGGTGGACAGGAGCGCATTGGACACCGTCGTGGGCGCACCGAGTGAACCGGAGAAGTCGGTGATGGTCTCCGGCAGCAGGTCCACTGTGTGTACGTCGAGGCCGCCGGCGTCGGCAAGAGCGGCCACATCCGGTGGCACGCCGACCGACTCGAGGACCTGGCGGGCGTTCGGCGCAGCGTCGGCGACCCCGGCCGTGATGGTGGATGTTGCGGCGACCGCGACCGCGGATGCGACAGCCCCCGCTGCGACTACGGCGCGACGCCGGACAGCAGACGCGCTCGGCGAATCGTTCATGCGTGCAGACCTCCCGGTTCGGCTCGACGTTCCGTGGGGAAGCTACGTGCAGTAGAAGAATTCCGACAAGAGGAAATAGGAAGCGCAGGCCGAGGTGTTGAAAAGACGACATCTGCCAAGGAAAGCAGTCACACTTATATCGATTATGTAACGGCGACCGAGATCTGACAGTGATCACGGCGGAGGTCCGTGCCCGCCCCGTGCCGACCGCCTGGATCACGGACTCCGGACGCTTTCACTGCCGGTCGAGCCAGCGGCGCAGTGCCTCGGCCCGGTCGTCCGGGTGGCGCCGCGGGCAGCTCACACACTTGCGTTCCCCGCGAGCCTGGTAGATCAGGCAGCAGGAGCTCCGTCGCAACAGCCGATGCGCGTGCTCAGGCGGAGAACACGACGGATCGGCGGCGCGCACCGACACCTCCGAGCGGGATCCGGCCGCGGGATCGGCGCCGGGGACGATGTCGACGAAGCGCCCCGGCAACAGGGGTGGCCGGGCAAGCCGGCGGACCAGCGCGCCGGCCTCGACGACCCGCCCCTCCTCGCGGCCGGCCCGCATCGTCTGGCCCGCCACAGAATCCGACGCGATGGCCCACAACGCCCGCTCCCGCGCGCCCGAGACCCGTGCCAGACCCGCCACGACGCCGTCCAGTGCACCCGGCAGTGCCGCCGCGTACGCGTCCGCATCGCACGGCGGCCCGTCGTAATGCACCGAGCGCAGGTATCCGTACTCGGTGAGTCGCAGCGTCATGCGCCGCGGGTCGGGAGCCGGCGCCGTGCCCTCGACCAGCAGCATCCGCAGCGCCTCGCGGGTGAGCACCACGCTGGCCGAATACCACCACAGGGTTCCGGCCACCCGCGCGTCGTCGCAGCCCCACCGCCTCGACGTGTCGGTGACCCGCTCCGCCAGCCACACCGGGTCGTGCAGCGCGAGCCCCGGGACGCCGTCGTTGCGATCATCCACGGTGACCACCGCCCGTCGGTGTGAGATCTGGGAACCCGCCGTCCTCCGGCCCGGCGAGGCCCAGAATGTCCAGGCTCCGCCGGCCGCCCTCGGTCCGGACGCGCCCCCGCACGCCGAACACCTCGGCGAGCAACTCCGCGGACAGCACACGATCGGTGGGGCCGGACGCCCGGACCTCCCCGTCGCTCAGCACCGTCAACCGGTCGCAGTACTCGATTGCCAGCCGTAGGTCATGCAGCGTCACCAGCACCGCCGGCCCGTCCGCCGCCAGTGACCTCAGCATCGACAGGACCGTGAGCTGATGGCGTAGATCCAGGTGGTTGGTCGGCTCGTCGAGCAACAGCACCCGAGGCCGCTGCGCGAGCGCCCGCGCGATGGACACCCGCTGCCGCTCCCCGCCGGACAGCGCCGCCACGTCGCGCCGCGCGAACTCCGTCAGCCCGAGCTGCGCCATCGCTTCGTCGACGATCCGCTCGTCGTCGGCACCCATCGGCTCGAGCCACCCGCGCTGTGCGGTCCGCCCCAGCCGCACCGATTCGCGCACGGTCAGACCGCCCAACGTCGACGGCTCCTGCACGCTGACCCCGATGCGTTTCGCCAGCATCCGCCGCGGCTGCCGGTGCAGATCGGACCCGTCGAGCTCCACCCGCCCGACGCTCGGTTCCAGCGCCCGGTAGCAGCACCGCAGCAGCGTCGACTTGCCGCTGCCGTTGGGCC